>NZ_JANQCY010000004.1:0-134368 GCF_024723595.1 Campylobacter sp. LMG 7929
AGCGAATGATCAAACTCCTGGTGTTACTACACTTAAAGGTGCTATGGCTATGATGGATATAGTTGAAACTGCTACAGCAAATCTTGATGCTATCAGAGCTGACATCGGTGCGGTGCAAAATCAAATCACAGCTACACTTAATAACATCAGTGTAACTCAAGTAAATATTAAATCAGCTGAATCAAACATCAGAGATGTAGACTTTGCAGCAGAAAGTGCAAACTTTTCTAAGTATAACATCTTAGCTCAAAGTGGATCTTATGCTATGAGTCAGGCTAATGCTGTACAACAAAATGTTCTAAAACTTTTACAATAAATCCAAAGTGGGTTTTTCCCACTTTATATTAAATTTCTTTTTTCTAAGATATCTTGTAAAGGCATAATAGCTATTTTCAAAGCTTTTTCTTGAATCAAGGTTAATTCTGCAATGTCTTCAAGCCAAGTTTTATGTGCTAGTATCCAAGCTGTAAGTTTGTTTTGTTTATCACTTTCATTATGTATAGGAGTAACATAAATTTGAGAAATAGTACTTTCTAAATGAAATAAAGAAGGAGAGATAACTTCTCTTAAAAAAATATATTTTTGACTTTCTAGTGTTGCTTTGAGAGTGTCTATTTGAGCGCTTAATTCTTGAGGAGTGTAGCGGATCTTGCTTTGATTATTAAGTGCTTTGTGTAATCTTTTACACTCTTTAAAAAATTTATTACTTGCTTTGATGTGTTGTTTGATTTTTTTATAAGCTTGTAACATAAGTTCATTACTATTTTTGCGTTTTGGTTTTTGTATTTTTGGAAAAGGCTTTTTGATTTCATTAGTAAGTAAATTTTTGCAAAGTTCTTTAAAAGGTTTTTCTATGGTTCCTTCTATTCTAGCTCCACCCTCTGTAGCATTATAAATTTTTGCTTTTGTTTGTTTGTGGAATAAATTTTCAAAAATTTGTTTAAAAATAAGCCATATTTCAGAGCTTTGCACATAGCCTTTTCCGCCATATGCTAGGGTTTCATATTTACCATGATCGCGCTCAAAATCCCCCTCATGATAACTTTCGTGTAAAAAGCCATCGCTGTGTGTTTTGCCATCATTAGCATAGGCTAAGTCTTGTCCTATTAAAATGATATTATCATGCCCTAATAATTGAGCTAGCTCATAATTTAGATGAGCAACACTCATTCCTCCGCTAACATAGCCAAAATCATGCAAACCCAAAGAATAAGCAAACGCATAAGCTCTAGAAACTAAAATATATTTTCTTTTATTTTTTTCTAAAAAATTAATACTATCTTGATGGACCAAAGAAACTAAAATAAAAGTTATATCTTTATCAAAATCACCAAAATCATTATCAAAACATTTAGCTACTATATCATCTCTTTCAAGCATACAAACATAATCAGGTTTTATACCTGCTTTTGCTAAGATAGGATAAGCACTATCAGCACAAAAGATAGTTGCTTTATTTGCATATTTCTTAAGCAAAGGAAGTTGTTTTTGTAGTGATGGTCCTGTAGCCACTAATATAGCGTTTTTGCTTTTATGACTTCTTTTTTGTTTTAACTCTTTAAAGCTTGGGTGTGTAAGCATTTTGGGTAAGTTTAAAACAAATTGCTCCACTCCTTGCATAGCATCTATTGGGTCATTTCCTTTTCGTAAGGCTATATTTTTGATTACTTTGGAATTTAAGGTGTTGATGTATCGAATTTCTTTTTTTTGATCTTCATAAAAATATGAGTGAATATGCAAATCATAAGTTCTTAAAAACAAACCTAATAAACTACAAATTAAATCCGCTTTAACATAATTTAATTCTTTGGTATGAACGACAATTAATCTTCCCTCTAAAAGTTCTTTGGAAAAATCAATCATATTAAAGACTAAAAATATAAGCTCTATATCTTTTTCATAAACAATAACCCTTTCATGGGTTTTATTGGTTAATAAATTTTTATAAAAAATTCCATTACCTAAGCCATAAAAAAATAACACAGGGTATCTTAGGTATTTTTTATTAAAAATTTCTATTTGCTCTTGTAATTCTTTTAGTGGATCTTTATATATATTTTTCAAATTTTTATAACAAATATTGCAGTTTAAAGGATCTTTATCAAAAACGTAAATATAATCTTTTGCTTCTTTAATTTTATCTAATTTTCTTTTTAAGCTCTGGTGTTCGCTTCCTTTTAAAGCTTTGATATTTTTTTTAAAAATTTCTGTTTTCATATTACCCTTTCACTTAAAGAAAATCGTCATTTTTTCAAATAAAAATAGTGTAGTTTTTTTGCTTAGAAAATAAAAATTTTAAATATATTTGTTTATTTATTATCAAGATTTTCCTTAATAGTCTCATTGTATTTTTCTAGGTATAAAATGATTTCCTCAAAAAAGTCAATTTGCTGAGATAAAAAAAATTCTAAATCTTTGACTTTCGTAACTTTGTGTTTTAAAACTTCACATTCGTTTTGAAAACACCTAGCTTGCACAATATCTGAAAAAAAATCACTTTTTGGTAGTTTTAATCTCAGTTTTTCTAGTTTTTCTAAGTTTTTTTCTTTAATAGCTTTTTTGCATTCATTAATAAATATTTCACATTGTTTTGTTTGTTTGATAAGTTTTTCTTTGCTTTGTTTGATTTTTTTTTGAGGATTTTTTGGTTTTGTTAAAGCGATGTTTTTGTCAATTTTTTCTTTTAACATTTCTTCACAAACTTCTTTAAAAGGCTTTTCTATGGTTCCTTCTATCTTAGCTCCGCCTTCTGTAGCATTGTATGTTTTTATATTTAGGATATTTTTTGCAAGAGCAATATCTTTTTCAAAACTTTTTAAAAACAAATACCAAGTGAGTTGTGTTTTAACCTTTCCGTTACCACCATAAGCAGTTATTTCCTTATAGACTACTTCCTCATCTCCTTGATCACCATATAGGTGTTCTTTTGGGTGTGATTTGCCATCATCACTATAGGCTAAGTCTTGTCCTATTAAAATGATGTTTTCAAATCTTAAAGCACCAGCTAATTCATAAGCCATATTGGCAACACTCATAGCATTTCCTAAAAAGCCATACTCATTTAAACCAAGCTTGCTTTCAAAAAATAAAGGTCTTAAAACAAGTATATAATTTCTATTATTTTTTTCTAAATACTCTATGGTTTTAGGATGAGTTAAAGAAGCAATGATAAATAATATATCTTTATCAAAATCTCCAAAATCATTATTAAAAAATTCACTTGTAAAGTCTACTCTTTCTAGTGAAAAAACATAATCAGGTTTGATTCCTTCTTTTGCTAAAATCGCATAAGAGCTATCAGCACTAAAAATAACAGCATTTTCTTGGTATTTTTTTAAAAGAGGAAGTTGTTTGATTAAAGAAGGGCCTGTTGAAACTATTATAGCGTTTTTTGCCTTTGTTTTTCTGTCTTTTATTAGACTTTTAAAAGGGGTGTGGGTGATGATTTTTTCTAGGTTTATAACATTATGTTTTATTCCTATTAAAGCATCTTTTGGGTCATTTCCTCGAGTAAGCATGAGTGTTTTGATTATATTTAGTAAAGTTTGCATTATATTTTGGGCGTTAGATGAGTAAAAATTGGTGTAAAATTCATTATAAAAATGAAAGTTAAAAATTTTTAATGTATGTTTGATGTTTGGATAATTAAATAAAACTTTGATTTGAGCGGTGTTAATATTTGGTGTAAAAAATAAAATCAATTTTTCCTTTCTTAAAAATGCAGAAAAATCAATCATATGAAAGGCTAAATATAAAATTTCTAATTCATCTTCAAAGATTACGATGTGCTTTAAGTGTTGATTTTTTAAAAGTTCTAAGAAAAATTTTCCATCACCAAAGCCGTAAAAAAACAATACTGGATATAGCTCAAATTTTTCAAAGTCAAAAGAGTGATTTTCGTCTAAAAGAATTTGATTGTGTGTATCATAAATTTTATTTTCTATAAGTTGAAACCGTTGAGTGTTAGTTAATTTTCTTAATTCATAAGCTAATATTTGATCAACTTCAAAAAGGGCTTGAGTGTTTTTTAAAAATAATTCTTTATTCATTAATATCCATTTTTATTTTAATTATAACAAAATTATATTGAATGTACTTTATATTAATCAACAGCTTTGTAGTTTTGTTGCTTTTATTTTATTTACATATTTTTCAAAGTTATTTTTGATCAGAAAATTTTCTAAATTTAATATATTTGTTTCTAAGGTTATTTTTAATGCAATAATATGTTCGTTAATAATTTCAATAAAAGATAAGTATTCTTTAATCCAAAGAAGCATTTTGTTAAAATTATCTTCTTGCGTTTTAGGGTTAAGCACTTGAATTCTTGCTAAATTAAGCTCAAATTGAACACTAATAGCGCTTGTTAGCTCTTTTAAAATATCTACTTTGATAAGTTTTGTTTTATAATTTTCTATTTCTTGTATTAAACTAATAAAATTTTTTTCATCACTCATTAAAAAACAAATACGATTGAGTATATATAAATTTTCTTTATGTAAAAACTCACAAAGCTTGATGGCTTGTTGTGTTTTATAAAATGTTTTAAGCATGAGTTCATTTTTTTTATTTTGTGTGATTTTATCAAGTTGTATGAATGATTTTGGTGTGGTGTTTTCAAATAAAGCTTCACAAAGCTCTTTAAAAGGCTTTTCTATGGTTCCTTCTATCCTTGCTCCGCCTTCAGTGGCATTATAAGTTTGGATGTTTTGTTTTTTATTATCAGCAATAGCTTCTTCTAGATAATGTTTAAACACCATCCATATTTCGTGTGTTTTCACCATGCTGTTACCACCATAACCCAAAGTTTGAATATGTTCATAATGACTTTCGCAGTCTGCCTTATAATGATAATCTTGAGGATGTGAAAATCCATCATCAGAATAAGCTAAATCTTGTCCTATTAAAATGATATTTTTGTGTTGTAAGCAAGATGCTATGAAATAAGCCATATTTGCCACGCTTGGAGTATTTATTAAGCTATCCAGGTCTTTTAAATGAAAAAGTTTACTAAAATCACCTATTTTTTGTATAAAAATAAAATCCCTATTGTTTTCTTTTAAATATTTAGGGGTGTTTTTATATACAATTTCAGTTAAGATGAATAATATATCTTTATCAAAATCTCCAAAATTATTATTAAAAAATTCACTTGTTTTTTCTATTCTCTCTAAAGATAAAACATAATCAGGTTTTATATTATGTTTTGCTAGTATAGGATAAGCACTATCAGCGCAAAAGATAGTTGCTTTATTTGCATATTTTTTAAGCAGAGGGAGTTGTTTGATTAAAGAAGGACCCGTTGAAACTATAATAGCGTTTTGGTAGGTGTTTTTTCGTTTTGATAATAATTCTTTAAAAGAATGATTTAAAAAAAGATCTGGTAGGTTATAAATAAAATTTTCTATACCTTTTAAAGCATCTTTTGAAGAATTGCCAAATTTTAAAATAGATTTTTTTATATAAGTTTGCATAGTTTCGTTTGTTTTTAAAATATCATTGTGAAATTTTTCATAATAATCACAATGGATATCTAAAAAATAAGTTCTTAAGAAATTAAAAAACGGCGAGCTATTGCATAAAATTTGAAAATGTGTATAGTTTATATTGTTTATATCTAAAATAATTAGTCGACAGTCTTTTAACTCTTCACTAAAATCTAAAAGATGAAAACTCAGATAAATAAATTCTATTTCTTTTTCAAAAATAACAATTTTTTGTCTATTTTTGTTTTGCAAGAGAATTTTATACAAAATTCCGTTGCCAAAACCAAAAAAATATAATATTGGATATAATAAATATTTATCATTGTATAGATTTATTTTTTCGTTTAACTCATCAAGTGTATTATTATATAACGCTTGTTCTCTTTTATGATGAATAAAATTAATATCCAAAGGATCAGATCCTTGTTTTATTTTAAAATTATTTTGCTTGAAATTTGTTAGTTTTTCTTTTAAATCTTTATTACTTAGAGCTTTTAAATTTTTATTAAAAATATTTTCTTGCATAATTACTCCAAAAAATCTTCTTTTTTTAACGCTTGTCCAAATTCTATATCACAACTTGCTTTTTTACCAAGTATGATAGGTAAAAATTTAGGATGTAAGCCTAGGTTTGGTCTTATGCTTTTTACATTTTCTTGTGTAAAAACCTCACCTTTTTTTATATCTTTACTAGCATATAAGCTTCTTGCAAAATGACGATTTTTTAAAGTTTTTTCATCCATGCTAAATTCTTTGTTTCCTAAAGCTTGCTCGCTTAAACGCACCATAGAACACATTTTCTTAAACTCTTCATAATCAAGACTAAATTTAGCATCGGCACTATTTAAGCTTTTATCTAATATAAAATGTTTTTCTATGACTCTTGCTCCAAGAGCTACTGCTAAAGTAGGTGCTAAAAAACCCTCACTATGATCGCTTAAGCCTACTATGGTTTTAAATTTTTCTTGTAAAGTTTTGATGGCGTTTAAATTTAAATCACAAATTTGTGAAGGATAAGCCGAAGTGCATTTAAGCAAAATTAGATTTGGGTTGTTTTCTTCTTGGAAAATTTTAACAACCATTTCAAGCTCTTCTTCATAAGCTATACCCGTAGAAACCAAAGTAGGTTTGTTTTCTTTTGCCACATAACGCACAAAATCATAATCATTTACTTCAAAAGAAGCGATTTTATAAGCTGGGGGATTAAATTGTTTTAAAAAATTCACATCCTCTTTAGAGAAAGGACTAGAAAAGCAGATTAGCCCTTCATTTTTAGCACATTCAAAAAGTTTTTCATGCCACTCATAAGGCGTTTTAGCTTCTTTGTATAATTCGTATAGTTTGCATCCATGCCACAAACCACCTTCGATAATAAAATCTTTTTTGTCAGAATTTAGCGTTAAGCTATCTGGGGTGTAGGTTTGAATTTTTATAGCATCAGCCCCTGCTTTTTTAGCTGCTTGTATGGTTTTTAAAGCCATTTCAAGACTGTTTGTATGGTTGGCTGAAAGCTCGGCAATGATAAAAACTTTTTCATCTAAATTAAAATTTTCTATAAACATTAAAAGCCTTTTAGCAAATCAAAATTATAGTATTTTATATTTTAATTATTAATTATGATTAAAGGTTTATTTAGTAAAATAAATTTATTATAAGTTTATTAAGGAAAAGCTATGACTAAAACACTTGAGTATTCGATTTATCATTTTTTTGAGCATATTTTAAAATTAAAAATTTCACAAAAAAGCGTGATTAGAGGCGAGCTTTATGGGGCTTCTATACCTTTGTATTTTAAAGATGAGGAATATAGTTTTTATTTGTTTTTTCAAAAACAAGCTTTAAATGAAATTGCACAATTTTTATTACATGAAGAATTAAAAGAAGATGGATTGGCAGATTTAGTTAAAGAAGTGGCTAATCAAATCATAGGCTATGCTAAAAAGCTACTTAATGATACTAATGGAAAAGATGAGTATCGTTTAGGTGTTCCTGAGTATTTAGGGCGTATTGATGGATTTTCAAAAATTAAACTCAAAGAAAAATTTACTTATGAAGTAAAAAATGCTTCCTTTAGAATAGGTTATAAAAAAATATGATAGAAGATCATTTAGGATTATTACAATCTTATGAAGATATTTTAGATATTAGTGTTGATTTTGTTAGTGAGCTTGGCACGACTAATATGAGTGTGAGAGAACTCTTAAAGCTAGAAGTTGGTTCTGTGATAGATCTTGAAAAGCCAGCAGGAGAAAGTGTGGAGCTTTACTTGAATAAAAGAATTTTTGGTAAAGGCGAGGTGATGGTGTATGAAAAAAACCTTGCCATAAGAATTAATGAGATTTTAGATTCTAAATCAGTATTGCAGTATTTTAAAAAAGAATTGCAATGAGATTTATTTGGATTTTACTACTTGCTTTGCCTCTTTTTGGGGCAAAAATTCTTGATTATAATATCTATCCTAGAGAAGATAGGGTGGATATTACTTTTTCATTTGATATTCCTTATAAAGAAGGCATTAGTCAAAAGAGAAAAGGCGATATTATTATCTTTACACTAAATGCTCAAAGTGTTAAAGAAGAAGATAAGACGTTAAATTCTAGCATAATTAAAAAAATAAAAATTTTTTCAGAAGGTAAAAAAACTTTTATAGCCTTAAGTGTTGGTGATAAGATACAAATTAATGCAGATACGATTGGTGAATATGGATTAAGACTACGCGCTCAAAAAGAAGGTATGAATTTAGCAACTAAAAATAGCTTAGAAGAAAAAAATGAGGAGATAAAAATGCAAGAGTATGATTTTACAAATTATATTTTAGTTGTAAGTGTTTTGATACTTTTGCTTGTTGGACTTTGGTTTTTAAAAATGTATTTAAGGCAAAAACATCCTTTAGATAGAAATTTTACTTTGATTTTTCAAAGACCACTTGATAGACATAACCAACTTGTAGTCTTTGAGTATGGCTTAAAACGCTATACTATGATCATAGGAAATTCTAATGTGGTATTAGAAACAAGTGAAGCTATGATGAAAAATGAGGAACAAAACAAAACATCCCAAAAACCAAAAGAAAAAGACTTTGATTCTTATTTTGAAGAAAATAAACAAAGATTGCAAAATTTACTTTTAAAACAAAATGCTTAATTAGATTGATTAAAGGCTAAAACAATAAGTTTTGGCTTTGAAATTTTTTTGATTTCTTCTCTTGAAAAATAAATTTGTTTTTTTGTTGAATAAATATATAAGGTATGATTTTTTAATGTAAAATCAAGATTTTCATCACTATCTTTAGCAAGTTTTTTTGCTAGTGCTAGAATAAAATTAAGCCAAGCTAATATATGGTTATTTGGTAATAATTCTTTAACATGTTCCATAGCAAGGGGATTTATTTTTTTACCATTGGCTTTTAAAAGAGTTGCAATAAGCAAAATTTCTTTGTGTGAAAAGCCAAAGTTTAAGCCACTCATTGCCATATAGGCGCTATGTTCATTAGCAAAATAAAAATTAATTTTTTCACCTATATGGGCTAATTTAGCAGCGCTTAAAAGATCTTTTTTAAAATCTGAACTTATTTTGTGAATAGGTGAAAGCACATCAAATAATTTACTTGCAAAATAAGCACTTTTATCTTTATAATCAACACCAAAGCGATCTTGTAAGGATTTTAAACTTGGGTTGAAATTTGGCGGAAATTTGGCATTAAATTGCGAAAAGTCATTAGTGTCGTTTTTTATTTTGGCGTATTTTTGAAAAAGATTAGATAAAAACACGCCTTCTCTGACACCTACTGCAGAAGTGATGATATTTTTAGCTTTGAGTTTTTTAGCTAAGGCTAAAAATATAACACAACCTTCTTTTATAGTATCAAAGCGATCTTTTTTGATATCAAAATCTGTTAAATTTTTTGCATTTTGAATTTTTTCTATATAATTTTTTTCTCTTTCAAAGCTGTAGCTGAAATTATGGATTATTTTTAAAGGATAGGAATTTTTTTTCATTATAGAATTTGACAATGCTCTTAAGCTTCCACCTATGGCAATAATATTTTCACTTTGAAAATGTTTTGGAACTTGCATTAGAGCTTCTTGTATGAATTGATCTAGAGCATTTAATCTTTTAGTATCATAAAAAATCTCTTTTAATCTTACGGTTCCTAGATCAAGCGAAATACAATCTATAATTTTACCTTCTTTAATCAAGCAAAGCTCGGTTGATCCTCCACCTATGTCTATGGTGGTGGCATTTTGAATATTTGATAGTAAATTTAATGCAGCAAGACCACCTAAAAATGATTCTGTTTTACCATTAATGCATTTTATGTTTAAACCCACATTTTTTGATATTCTAGTAATAAATTCTTTTGCATTAGGCGCATCTCTTAGCGCAGAAGTTCCAACAGCAATAATTTTCCTACATTTTTCTTTTACAGCTTTTTCTTTAAAATAAGCTAGTGCCTTCTCGGCCTTAAACATGGCTTCTTCTTGGAGGATTTTGTTGTTATTATAAGCATTTTCTCCAAGTCTTACTTTCTTTTTGTGTTCACTGCAAATAAAAAAACCATATCTTGAGGTTCTTTCAAAAACAACCATACGAACGGAGTTAGAGCCAAGATCAATTACTGCTGTTTTTTTAGCCATTAAATATCTTTATTTTTATGTTTTAAGCGAAGCTCATCAATACTTTCTACATTATCAGGATCAGGTATGATACAATCTACTGGACAGGCCACTATACAGGCTGGTTCTGAAAATTCATTCACACATTCAGTACATAAATCAGGATCTATGACATAGATTGGATCATTATCATAAATTGCTTCATCTGGGCATTCTTCTCTGCATGCATCACAGGATATACATTCTCTAGTGATTAAAAGTGACATACTTTTCCTTTTATTGATAATAAAGCAAACTTATACTATATAAAAACTTATAGCTAATTTAAAAAGAGATAAAAATATTTAATTTTTAGAATGATTAAATCATTCTAAAAATTTTTAGTTAGTTTTTTTAGGAAAACAAAAGCGATATCCTCTGCGGCGCACAGTTTCTATAGTGGAAATATTAAGAGGTTTATCCATTTTTTGTCTTATTTGATTGATTGCAACTTCTATAACATTTGGAGTTACAAGTTCAGGTTCTTCCCAAATAGCATCTAAAAGTTGTTCTTTTGATACGATTTGATCAGAGTGTCTAGCAAGGTGAGTTAAAACTTCAAAAGGCTTTCCTTTTAACTCTATGTCTTTTCCTTGATAAGTGATTTTTTCTTCATCAGGATCAATCACTAAATCATCAATCTTAATCACATTTGTCCCGCCAAATCTAAGTCTAGCTTCGATTCTTGCCATTAAAATTTCAAAATCCAAAGGTTTTTTTATATAATCATCTGCTCCAGCTTTTAAAGCTTTGATTTCATTTTCTTTATCTGCTTTTGTACACATTGTTACTATAGCAGTTCTTGGAGATTTTTGTTTGATAGCATTGATCAAATCGCTTGCATCATTATTGCCTATAGTCCAATTTGATAATACTAAATCATAATGTCTAATACCTATAAAATACTCAGCGTCTTTAAAATTTTCTGAAGTGTCGCTTTGGTAGCCAAACTCATTTAAAGTGTTTGATAAGGTTTTATTAAGCGATGCTTCATCTTCTACAACTAAAATACGCATTTTATTCCTTTGAAGATAGTTTTAGTGCAAAAGTATAACACAAATTAAGCAAATGTTCAAAATTCTTTAAAAAATTTTTAATATTTTTTGCTTAAACTAGCTCCAACGCATGCATTTTTGATGATATCGGGCTTATAACAAGTAATATTTATAAATTGAAGTTTTTTATGATGTTTTTTGATATCTTTGCATATATATTTTAAAGATTTTTCTATAGTCTTAAATTTTTTCTTTTTATAGATTTTTTCTATTCTAGTGCATAATTTTGCATAATCTAAAAATTTCTTACTTTTAGCTTCTAATTCTATTAGGACTTTTTGCTCTTGGATTCTTTCAAAATCCAAAAGCCCTATAATGCATTTAAATTCTAAGCTAACTTTTATATGACTTTGCATTCTTGTTTTCCAATAAGCCTTAAAATATTTGGTATGTGTTTATAAACTACTATAAAAGCGATGATAAATATCGGCGCATGGGTATTAATCACAGGCATATCATAATGAAATATAAAAGAAGTTGCAATTAAAACAATTAAAGCTCCAAGTGAGGCCAAGCTTGAAATTTTAAATACCTTACCTATAATAAACCAAGCCAAAAGTGCACATATAATCTCAAAAGGTAAAAATACTGCTAAAACCCCAGCTCCAGTAGCTACTCCTTTGCCACCTTCAAATTTTAAATAAGGAGAAAAACAATGGCCAAATACTGCTAAAACCGCCATAGTCCATAAGATATTTTCATCATAGCCTAAAATTTTTGCTACTAATATAGGTGCAATTCCTTTAAGTGCATCTAAGACAATTGTTGCAACAGCAAGTGTTTTGGCAAGCTTAGGATCGCTTTCTTTTACTACTCTTAAAACATTGGTAGCACCTATGCTTTTACTGCCTGCATTTTTGATATTTGTTTTGGCAAAAATTTGAGCTAGTAAAAGACCAAAAGGTATAGCACCTATAAGATAAGCTAAAAGATAAATTATTAAATTTTCCATTTACTTTCTATCCTAATTCTATAAAGATTTATAATAATGATAGCAAAAAACTCTGAAATAAATATTTAAGAGATATTTTATCCTATAATAATTTTTATTTTTAAATATAAATTTTTTATTTTATTTAAAGAAAATTATAGATATATTTTCAATAAGTTTATTTTAAATAGGCTTTATTTTATCTTATTTAGGAGTGAATAATGAAAAAAATTTCATTATTAGTTGCATCATCATTATTAGTTGCATCAACTGCTTTTGCTAACGATAAAGCTTTGCTTGATGAAGCAAAAGCAGCAGGTTTAGCACCTTTGCCAAAGGATCAAGCAGGCGTTGAAAAACTATTAAAAGAAATGGGCGTTAAAGCTAGCAAGTTTTCTAAAGAAAAAGCTAATCTTGGTAAAAAGCTGTATTTTGAACCAAGACTTTCTAAAAGTGGTTTGATTTCTTGTAATACCTGTCACAACTTAGGTATGGGTGGTGCTGATGGTATAGCAGCAGCTGTAGGACACAAATGGACTGCTAATCCTCATCATTTAAATTCGCCAACAGTTTATAATTCTGTTTTAAATTCAACTCAATTTTGGGATGGTAGAGCAGGTACTTTAGCAGATCAAGCAAAAGGACCAATCGAGGCAGAACCTGAAATGGCAACTCCTGCTAAGTTAGCAGTAGAAAAAATTTCTTCTATGCCAGAATATGTTAAAGAATTTAAAAAAATATATGGTAATGATGGGGTAACTTTTGATAATATAGCAGATGCTATTGCTACATTTGAAAGAACACTTCTAACTCCATCTAAATTTGATAAATTCTTAGAAGGTGATACAAAAGCTTTAAGCAAAAAAGAAAAAGAAGGTTTAAAAACTTTCATCGATAAAGGCTGTACAGCTTGTCATACAGGAGTAAATTTAGGTGGTAGCATGCAAGCTTTCCAAGTGGCAGCTAAATATAAATTTGCAAATGTAGGTGATTTTAAAGGTGATGCAAATGGTTTAGTTAAAACTCCAACTTTAAGAAATATTGCCGAAACAGCTCCATACTTCCATAATGGCGCTATTTGGTCTTTACAAGATGCGATTAAAGAAATGGGTAGTGTGCAACTTGGCATAGAAATTTCTGACAAAGAAGCAGCTTCTATAGAAACTTTCTTACATGCTCTAACAGGCAAAAAACCAAGCATTACTTATCCTCAACTTCCAAAAGCTACTGAAAAAACTCCAAAACCAGAGCTTTAATTAAAATTTTCCCTAAAGATATTTCTTTAGGGAATGTTGTTTTTTTGTTTATTTTTTATATATAATACATTCTTAATTTTTAATTAGGAATTGGCTATGAAAAATAAAATTTTATTTAGTGTGATTGCATTAACAGCTATTTTATTTAGTGCGTGTGCTAATCATGCAAAAGTAAACAATGAATTAGAGCAAAAGTTAACCCAAAAGATATGTTCTGATGAATTTTTTACTCAAGAAATGACTAAGGTAGATAAAAAAGATGATCCAGTATATGTAGGATTAAATGCAGGTTTAATCGCAAAAAATTGTGGAGATTTTAATCTTAGTAATGAATTTTTTGATAAGGTTGAGGAATCTTATCAAGTTGATGTGGATTTAAGAAGTGGCGCTCAAAAAATTGCTAAAACAGCTGTAACTACATTAATAAATGATTCCATATTAGACTATGATGGCTCTTTATATGAAAGAATAATGGTAAATACATATAAGGGTTTAAATTTTATGAGTGAGGGTGATTATAATAATGCAAGAGTGGAGTTTAAAAGAGCTTTATTGCGTCAAGATAGAGCAAAAGATTATTTTAAAGCTCAAATTGCTAAAAATAAAGCAGAATTAGAAAAGGCCAAAAAAGAAGATCCAAATTTTAATAAAAATTTTAGTGAATCAACAAAACAAATAAATGCTCAATATGAAGTTTTGTTTGAAGAATTTTCAACAAGTAAAAATTTTACCAATCCTTATGCAACTTACTTAGCTTCGATTTTTTATTATATGAGTAAAGATTATACTTTGGCTAAAGATTTATTTAAAGAAATAAAGATTTTAAACCCAAAAAATAAAGAAATTAATAAAGAGTGGAAAGCAATTAGCAATGCTAAATCAAAAAATAAATATGTTTTTATTGTTTATGAGAATGGTTTTGGTGTGATAAAGGATGAGTTTAAATTAACTCTGCCTTTGATTTTAAATGACACTCTTACGACAACTTCTATTGCTCTACCTAAGCTAAAAAAAAGAAGTCAGTCTTTTGAGTATTTAAGTGTAAATGATACTAATACTACAAAATTAGTTGATTTGGATAATGTTGTAGCAAGCGAGTTTAAGTTCGAGCAACCATCAATAGTTACAAAAGCAATAGTTTCAGCTATCTTAAAAACTACTTTCAATGCAGCAGTAGCTAATAATGACTCAACAGGAGGTTTTTTAAGCCTTGCTAGTGGTATCATGAATGCAGCAACTACTCAAGCTGATGTTAGATCTTGGAGAGGATTGCCACAAAATATTGGTGTTGTTATGATTAAAAATACAGGTAAAATTATTATCAAAACTCCAAGTAATGATGTGCTATTTGAAAGACAGATTAATCCAAAGAAAAATGCATTGGTTGTAGTGCGTTCTTTTGCACCTAATATTGCTCCAAGTATAAATATTATAGAAAAATGAAAAAGATAATTTTTTTATTGTTATTAAATTGTATGTTATTGGTTTCGCAAGATACTTTTGATGCAAATTTTAAACATACAAATGTAAAAAGTATAAAAGAAAGAATAAATAATGCAGGATTATTAGAAGTGCAGATTACTTTTTATAGTTCTGTTGATAAAAAGCTTTCTTATAAAATAGAATGGTTTGATAAGGATGGGTTTGTTATAAAAAATACTATTGATAAAAACTATAAAAATATAAGATTATTAGCTAAACAAGAGTATATTATACAAAATATAGCTAGCAATAAGGAAGCAAAAAAATATAAAATATATATTAAATAAAAAAGGATAAAAAATGCAAAAAATTAAAATTTTAACAAGTGTAGTGGCTATAGGTGTTTTATTTAGTGCGTGTATGCAACAACCTATTTATGTAGATGGAACTGCGACAAAAGTAAAACAAGGCGATTCTTTAAGCATGGCTTTAACTGGTGAAGATTTTGACAATACAGCTAAAGAAATGTTAAATAGTTTGTTTAATTCAAGTTATGTTGTGAATAAAATAGGAAATTCAGGTAAGGCTATTGTGGCAGTTTATGATGTGGTAAATGATACGGCTTTAAGAATAGATACTAGAAATTTGACTGATTTGATGGTAGAAGAACTTATAAATTCAGGTAAATTTGCAGCTTCAGCTACTCAAGGCAATGATAGTGCTACTCAAAATAATATGGATGATGTAACGAGCGATAAAGATGATGATAGATATGATAAAGCTACAGTATCTAAAAATCATACGCAAATTAGTGCTTCTTTGACTTTACAAGGAAGAATTGGTCAGCAAAATATAAAATTAAGCAACGGTAAAACCCAGGTTGAATACTTTTTTGTTATGAAATTAGCTGAAAAGGGTAGTGGTTTGGTAGTATGGCAAAAAACTAATAGAATCAATAAACTAGGATCTAGTAAAACTGTAAGCTGGTAATATAAAACAACAAGGAAAGATATGATGAAAAAAAGATTTGTTATTGGATCATTATTGGTAGCGAGTTTTCTTTATGCTCAAGCAACTCCACAAGTTGAAATTACTCAAGAAGATATTAAAATTCAAAATGAAATGTCAGATGCTAGCTCTAAAGATATTACTCCAAAATCTTTAGATGATTTTTTTGAAGAATTTGCAGATAATTTTGGTATAGAATATGGTATTACAAAAGATGGAAAAACCTTTTATACGGGTAGAAGTGTAGTTGCGCTAAGCGATAGCGATCCTCAATTTGCTCAAGCTTTGCAAAATGCTTACCAAAAAGCTATGCTTAATTTACAGTCTGATTTTATTGAAGATGCCTTTGGAAGAATGGCAGTGAGTAAAATTCAAAATTACGAAGCTGATAATTCTACTAATGCAAAAGAATTTGAAGAACTACCAAAAGGAAGTGTTGTAGGGCAAATTTTTGATAAACTGGTTCAATTAAGTGGTGCAAAATTAGATAAAGCTTTGAGAGATTTGGGTATTAATGTAGAAGGTTTAACAGAGGAAAGAAAGAAGATTTTATTAAAAGAAGAGTTTCTTAATAAAACAATTACTAGTGCAGTTGGCTCAATGAGCGGTTTAATTCCTGTGCAAACTATAGTTACGCAAAGAAGAGGGCAATATGATATTGGTGTAATTGCAGTTGTTTCTAAAAAAACTCGTCAACTTGCTAAAGATATGTCTTTAGCGCGTCAAAGCAAGATCAAAGGTAAAGGAAAAAATATCAACGAGTATTTACCAAAAGACAATAAAAGCTTTCTTAATGAATATGGCATTCGCTTAGTTTATGATGAAAAAGGTTCACCGGTTATTTTAAGCTATGGAAATTGGGGTTATATTGCTGATGCAAATAATGCCAAGAAGACAAATATATTAGAAGATAGGGCTAAAGATACAGCTTCAACTATGGCTGATGCAGCTATAATTGAATTTATCAATACAAATTTAAGTTTAAAAGATGAAAAAACTACAGGTGAAAGTTATGAAGAAATCATCAAGCAAAGCTTAAATATCAATGACAACACTACTCAAGAACAAATTCAAGATTTCACAAATATTGTAGAAAAAATCAATACAAAAATAAAAGCAAGTGCTAGCGGAAAAATCAAAGGCATAGGAACACTTAAAAGATGGAATTATACAAGCGAAAATGGTATAGAACATGTAGGTGTTGTAAGATTTTATTCTTATGATAATGTGGCAAATATTAACGAAGCTTTAAAATCAAATTCAAACACTAGTGTCCCAAAAACTGAACCTAAAAAGTCTTCTAATATACAAAGAAGTTCTAATGTTGTAAATGATATAGATGATTTTTAGGAAAAATTTATGAAGATATTACAAATTTGTATTTTGATTTTATGTTTTCATTTGAGTTTATATGCCAAAATAATCACCACAAGCACTACCAATTCAAGTACAGGCGAGGGTATAGGAGCTAGCAGAGAAGAGGCAATAAATAATGCCATAATAGAAGCTATTGGTAAATTAAATGGTGTTAATATTGACTCAACCAAGCAGTCTTTTGTCGGGGTAAATTCAAATAATAAAAAGACTAATATAGAAGATAGCTATAAAGAGCAAATCATAAAAGCTACAAAAGGCAGAGTTGATGCATATGAAATTGATAGTGTGGTTCAAGAAAACGACAAATACATAGCAAATGTAACCATTTTTAAAACTACTACTCATAAAAAATATCAAATACCAGGTTATAAGCCAGATAGTAGAAGAAGTATTACGGTATTTAATACCTCTTCTAAATACCAAGAGCTTGGAAATATTTTACAGCAAAAAATTATCACAGATTTACTTCAAAGTAGGAAATTTAATGTTTTAGATAGAGATTCTAAAGGTTATTATGAAATGGAGAAAGCTTTGATAAATTCATCTAATACGCATAAAGATGAAATTTACAAACTTAAGAATGTTTTAGCTACTGATTATATATTATTATTTAATGTTGGTGGAGTTGATCTTAAAACCAAAGGAAATAAAAATAAAATAGATGTTGTGGTGGATTATCGCGTGCTTTTATTTGCCACCAGACAAATTAAATTTTCAAATACTTTAACCATGTCAGCTTCTGTTAAAGGTGATTCTTTAGTAGCTAGTGAAAAGCTAAGTGAAAAAATTGCAAAGAAAATTTCAGATGATATTTTAAATGCTATTTATCCTTTAAAAGTTGCACAAGTTAGTAATAATGAAGTAGTCTTCTCGCAAACTTTGAGTAATGATGAAATTTATGAGTGTTATTCTTTGGGTGAAGTGATAAAGGATGCTTATACTAAAGAAAATACAGCAAGAATAGAAACAAAAAGTGGAAAGGTTCAAATTATCCGCTCAACACCAAAACTATCATATGCTAAAATTCTTGAAGGAAGTGTTAAAAAAGATGATATTTGTAGACCTTTAGATGATAGCGGTGTTGGAATGGAAAAACAACATAGTGTAAATCCAAATGGTACAGTAAATTTAGGTTGGTAATTAACCTAAATTTAAAATTATTTTGAGTATAATCTCAAGTTTTAACCACTAAAGCTTTTTAAATTTATGTTTTATACATAATGCTTTATGGTGCTACCAAAATATTTTAAGAAAGGATAGCTGTATGTATGCTATTATAAAACACAGTGGAAAACAATATAGAGTAAGCCAAGGTGATGAGCTTAAACTAGATCGTTTTGAAGCTGAAGCAAAATCAAGCGTAGAAGTAAGTGAAGTTCTTGCTGTATGCGATAAAGAATTAAAGGTAGGTGCGCCGTTTGTTGCGGGTGCAAAAGTTGTTTTAGAAGTGATTGCTCATGGAAAAGACAAAAAAGTTGTGATTTATAAAAAAAGACGTAGAAAAGACTCAAAATTAAAACGCGGTTTTAGAAGACAATTTACTCGCGTTAGAGTAGTAGATATTAAAGCTTAAGGAGTAAAGAATGGCACACAAGAAAGGTCAAGGTTCAACTCAGAATAATCGTGATTCTATAGGTCGTCGTCTAGGTGTTAAAAAATTTGGTGGAGAATTTGTTCGCGCTGGTAACATCATCATTCGCCAAAGAGGAACAGCAACTCATGCAGGTAATAACGTAGGCATGGGAAAAGATCATACAATTTTTGCTTTAATTGATGGTTTTGTAAAATTTGAAAGAAAAGATAAAAATAGAAAAAAAGTTTCTGTTTATCCTGCATAATTTTTAAGGCTACTTTGTAGCCTTTTTCTTCTTTTTAATCTTAATATATTAAAAAAAATATAATATCATTTTAAAAATTTATACTTTGGTGATTGTATGTTTATAGATAATGTAAAATTAGTTTTAAGTTCAGGTAATGGTGGTAAAGGTGCTGTGAGTTTTCGCCGTGAAAAACATGTTCCACTTGGTGGACCTGATGGTGGCGATGGTGGAAATGGTGGCGATGTGTATTTTATATGTGATAACAATACCCATACCCTAGCGCACTTTAAAGGCAAAAAAGAACTTAAAGCACAAAATGGCCAACCGGGTTTAGGTCGTAATAAAAATGGTAAAAGAGGGGAGAGTTTAGAGTTGATTGTCCCTCAAGGCACTCAAGTAATTGATGCACAAAGTGGGGAAGTTTTACTTGATATGCTAGTAGAAGGCCAAAAAGAACTCTTTTTAAAAGGCGGTAAAGGTGGTCTTGGTAATACTCACTTTAAAAACTCTACTAATCAACGCCCAGATTATGCCCAACCAGGCGTGGCAGGAAAAACCTTAAGTGTGTGCTTAGAGTTAAAACTCATAGCAGATGTTGGGCTTGTAGGCTTTCCAAATGTAGGAAAATCTACTCTTATAAGCGTAGTGTCTAATGCAAGACCTGAAATAGCTAATTATGAATTTACTACTTTAACTCCAAAACTTGGTATGGTTGAAGTAGATGATTGTAATTCTTTTGTAATGGCAGATATCCCAGGTATTATAGAAGGTGCAAGCGATGGTAGGGGTTTGGGACTTGAATTTTTAAGACACATAGAAAGAACTTCTTTTTTACTTTTTGTGCTTGATCCATTAAGAGATATGAGTTTAAAAGAACAATTTTGCATTTTAAGAAAAGAATTAGAAAAATTTTCAAGCAAACTTTATGCAAGAAATTTTGGCTTAATGCTTTCAAAAAGTGATAGTGTAAATTTAGGTGAGGAATTTGCACAAAAAATGGAAGATGATTATAATGAGTTAAAAGCTTATTTGCAAAGTCAAAATAATCCACAAAGCTTTTTTGTTAAAGTATCAAGCCTTGAAAAAACAGGTTTAAAAGAGCTTAAATTTATGCTTTTAGAAGAAGTTAAAAAAATTAGAAGTCAAAATAATCTTTGATGAGTGAAAATTTAACTATAGATTTTATCCAAGAATATATCAAGTCCAATTTTAAAGGTTTGGTATATAAATTTACCTATAAAGAACATAGCTTTTTTTATAATCCCGATAAGGTTTTAAAAAACGGAGTTTATTTTTGTACTATTAAAGAAAATGATGGCATAAATGATAAAGCTTCGAATTTAAATAGAGAAGGTGTGTTTCGTCTAAGTTGCTCTCTTTGTGATCAAGATTACCAAAATCTTTTTGGTCAAAAACCTAAAAAAGCTTTAAAGGGTGAAATTGTTAGTTTAAATTATGATTTTTCTATGCTTGATCTTATCATGCCTCATCCAATTTATGCTTATATGGGATATATTTGTATTAACAATCCTTCAAGAAAAAATTTTGAAATTTTTAAAGATTATCTTGAGCTTTCATATCAAAAAGCTATAAAAACTTATCAAAAAAGGATAGTGGCGCTATGAAAAATATCATTTTTATGGGAACTCCCTCTTATGCAACATGTATTTTAAAAGAGCTTGTTGATAAAGGGTTTAATGTCCAAGCTTTATTTACCCAGCCTGATAAACCTGTGGGAAGAAAGCAAATTTTAACTCCAAGTGATACTAAAAAGTTTGTTTTGGAAAATAATTTAAATATAGAAATTTTCACTCCAAAAAGCTTAAAAGATGAAAACACAATCAATGGAATAAAAAGCTTAAAACCTGACTTTATAGTTGTTGCTGCTTATGGGAAGATTTTACCAAAAGAAATTTTAGATATTGCTCCTTGTATCAATTTACATGCTTCCTTGCTTCCTAAATATCGTGGCGCTTCGCCTATACAAAGTGCTATTTTAAATGGGGATAAAATAAGCGGGGTTTGCACTATGCTTATGGAAGAAGGGCTTGATAGTGGTGCTATTTTAGAAAACATAAAATGTGATATAGAAGGTAAAAATTCAGCTGAAGTTTTTATTATGCTTTCCAATTTAGCAGCTAAGCTTACTATTTCTACACTTTTGAATTTTGAAAAAATTGTCCCAAAAAAGCAAGATGAAAGTTTAGTTACACATTGTAAAAAAATTAAAAAAGAAGATGGCTTGATTGCTTTAAATAATGCAAGTGAAATTTATCAAAAATTTCTAGCTTTTGCACCTTGGCCTGGAATTTTTTTAGAAAATGGTTTGAAATTTTTAGACATAGAGCTAATTGATAGTGAAAAAACTCAAAAACCAGGTGTGATTTTACAAATAGAAAAGGAAAGCTTTTTGCTTTCATGTACAAAAGGTATTTTAAGGATTAAAACTTTACAAGAAAGTGGAAAAAAAGTTTTAGACGCTAAGACTTATTTAAATGGAAAAAGGTTAAAACTTGGAGATAGTTTATTTTGATGAACTTGAATCAACTCAAGTTTATTTAAGTGAAAAAATTCGTAGCGGAGAAATTACTAACAATACAGCCATTTGTGCTTTTATCCAAAGTGCTGGTATAGGTAGTAGGGATAATACTTGGCAAAGCAAGCAAGGAAATTTACATGTATCTTTTTGCATAAAAACTCAAGAATTAGCACAAGATCTTCCTTTGGCTTCTGCTAGTATATACTTTGCGTTTTTAATGAAAGAAGTATTGCAAAGACAAAATTCAAAAGTATGGATTAAATGGCCTAATGATTTTTATATAGAAGATAAAAAAATAGGCGGATTGATGAGTTCTAAAATCAATGATTTTTTGGTTGTAGGAATGGGGATTAATCTTAAATACGCCCCATTTAATGCTGAAATTTTAGATATAGAAGTGGATATAGCAAAACTTTTAAATGAGTATTTTTCTTATGTAGATGAGAAAATTTTATGGAAGAATATTTTTAGCAAGTATATGCTAGAATTTGAAAAATCAAGAAATTTTTTTATACATAATGAAGGTAAGATTTTATCTTTAAAAGATGCTTTGTTGTATAAAGATGGTTCTATATTGTTAGATAATAAAAGGATATATAGTTTAAGATGAGTGAGATAATAACTATTGCAAATCAAAAAGGTGGGGTAGGTAAAACTACTACCGCTATTAATCTAGCGGCTTCTTTGGCAGTAGCTGAAAAAAAGGTTCTTTTGATAGATATTGATCCACAAGCTAATGCTACAACAGGACTTGGTTTTAATAGAAGTAATTATGAATATAATATTTACCATGTTTTTATAGGTAGGAAAAAACTTTCTGAAATTATTTTAAAAACTGAGCTTCCGCAATTATATTTAGCTCCATCGAATATTTCTTTGGTTGGAATTGAGCAAGAAGTAGTAAAAGAAAGCGGAGAATATAGAACAATTTTAAGAGAAAAAATCAAAGAAATTGCCAAAGATTATGATTTTATTATCATTGACTCACCTCCTGCGCTTGGAAGCATTACGGTAAATGCTTTTGCGGCAAGCGATAGTGTTATTATCCCTATACAATGTGAGTTTTATGCGCTTGAGGGTGTTGCGATGGTTTTAAACACTATTAAATTTGTGAAAAAAACTATCAATCCAAAACTAAAAATAAAAGGCTTTTTGCCAACTATGTATAGCTCACAAAATAATCTTTCAAAAGATACTGTGGAAGATTTAAAACAAAATTTCAAACAAAAGCTATTTAGAACAGGTGATAATGAAGATGATTTCATCATCATACCAAGAAATGTAAAACTTGCTGAAAGTCCAAGCTATGGAAAGCCTATTATACTTTATGATATAAAATCTCCAGGTTCAGTGGCATATCAAAATTTAGCACATTCTATATTAGGATAAAAAATGGCAAAAAAAAGTGCATTAGGAAGAGGTTTAAGTAGCATTTTGGCTGATATTGATGAGGTTTATGAAAAAGAATTAGGCTCTAATGAAGGCAGAATAGAAGAAATTGATATAGATTTAATTAGTCCAAACCCTTATCAGCCAAGAAAAAATTTTGATACCCAAGCTCTAGAAGAACTTGCAGGTTCTATTAAAGAATATGGTTTGATTCAGCCTGTTGTGGTTTTTAAAAAAGATGAATTTGATTATATTTTAATAGCAGGTGAGAGAAGATTTAGGGCATGTAAGCTTTTAGAAAAAGAACAAATTAAAGCTGTAGTTTTAAACGTAGATGATATAAAATTACGTGAGCTTGCTTTAATAGAAAATATTCAAAGAGAAAATTTAAACCCTATAGAATTAGCACATTCTTATAAAGAGTTATTAGAAATTCATGATATCACTCAAGAAAAATTAGCAGATCTTATTCACAAATCAAGACCTCAAATTGCTAATACCTTAAGACTTTTAAATTTAAACGAGCAAACGCAAAATTTCATTATAGAAGGTAAAATTTCACAAGGTCATGCAAAAGTTTTAGTGGGACTTGAAAAAGAAGAAGAAAAAATGATAGTTGATACTATCATAGGGCAAAAACTCAATGTAAGAGATACCGAAAAGTTAATTAAAAATTTTAAAAACACAAACCAATTAGAAAAAAACACAACTTTAAACAAACAATATCAAACTATAATAAATTTAAAAGAAAAAATTGAATCTTTAGGCTTAAAAGTAAATGCAAAAGATTTAAAAATTACTATAAATTTTGAAAATGAAGATGAGGTTAGGGAATTTCTAAAGACATTAAATTAAATATGTTTTTAGGTATGTTTTGCTATAATTTCGCGTTTTATTTAGATTTATTTAGGAGTATTAATGTTTAATGATGTACATTTTTCCATCATGATAGCCACCGGTGTCATTTTTTTGCTTATGATAGCGATTTTAAATTCTATGCTCTATAAACCTTTGATTAAATTTATGGATTCTAGAGATTTAACCATAAAAAATGATGAAGAAAAAATGAAAAAAAATTCCGACGATGTTTCAAATGTGGAAAGTGAGTTGGAAAAAATTCATATCCAAACAAGAGATGAAATCAATCAAATCAAAGCAAAAGCCATAGAAGAAGCTAAATTAAAACAAGAAAAAGAATTATCAACAAGAAAAAGAGAATTAGAAGATCAAATGCTTGTTTTTCTTAAAAGTCTAAAAGAAAAAGAAAAAGAGTTAAAAGAAGAAATGCGTTTAAAAATGCCAGAATTTAAACAAAGCTTTAAAAATAGCTTGAGTAAAATTTAAGGAAGATAAATGTTGAAAAAAATTACATTATTATCAATACTTCCTTTTTATGCTTTTGCAGCAGGTAATGGAAGTGGTGAGTATGATATTATTCCAAGAGCGGTGAATTTTGTTTTATTTGCTGCTATTTTGTATTATTTCATAGCAACACCTTTGAAAAATTTCTATAATGGTAGAATTGCAAAGATTGCATCTAGAATGAATGAAATTCAAGAAAAACTTATTGCAAGTAAAAATCATAAATTAGAAATGATGAAAAAATTAGATTTAGCCAAACAAGAAGCTGTTAATGCAATTGCTCTTGCAAAAAAAGAGGCAGAAATTATTACTGAAAAAATCGAGAATGAAACAAAAATGGAAATTAAAGCTCTAGAAAAAACTTACGAAGAGCACAAAGAATATGAAATAAGAAAAATGGAAAAAGAAGTTGTGCAAGCAGTTTTAGAAGAAATTTTTGAAGATCAAAATTTACAGCTACAACAAAAAGAAATTTTAAATATCATGATGAAAAAGGTGTCTTGATGGAAAAAGTAATTGCTAAAACATATGCAAAGGCAATATTAGAAAGAAATGATTTTGAAGATTTTTATTCTAATTTGTTAGAGTTAAGCTCAGCTTTTGCATCTAATAAATTTATAGATATTTTAAATTCATACGAAATAAAACAAGACAAAAAATTAGAGTTAATACTTTCATTATTGAATAATCCAAGTGATGCTTTTAAAAATTTTATAAATTTGATTGTGGATAATAAAAGAGAAATGCTAATTCCAGAAATCACTAAAGAATTAAGTGAACAAAAAGCATCAAAAGAAAATACATTTTTAGGACAGGTTTACTCAAAAGAAAAATTAAGCGAAGAAGAAATTAAAAATTTAGAGGAAAAACTTAGTCTTAAATTTAATGCAAAAATTAGATTAGATAGTAAAATAAGTGATAATGACAGTGTGAAAATTAGCTTAGATGGACTTGGATATGAAATTTCATTTTCAATGCAAAGCTTAAAAGCTAAGATGAATGAATATATATTAAAAGCAATTTAAGGAGATTTGATGAAATTTAAAGCAGATGAAATTAGTTCTATTATAAAAGAAAGAATTGAAAAATTTGACTTTAATCTTGAAATAGAAGAAACCGGTAAAATTATTTCAGTTGCCGATGGTGTTGCTAAGGTATATGGCCTTAAAAATGCTATGGCTGGAGAGATGGTTGAATTTGAAAATGGCGAAAAAGGAATGGTTCTTAACCTTGAAGAATCAAGTGTTGGTATTGTTATCTTAGGTAAAGGACTTGGACTTAAAGAAGGAAGTTCTGTAAAAAGATTAAAAAAACTTTTAAAAGTTCCAGTTGGAGATGCGTTAATAGGACGTGTTGTAAATGCTTTAGGAGAGCCAATTGATGCTAAAGGCGTAATTGAAGCGAGCGAATATCGTTTTGTAGAAGAAAAAGCAAAAGGTATTATGGCTAGAAAAAGCGTTCATGAGCCATTACATACGGGTATTAAAGCTATTGATGCTTTAGTTCCAATTGGTAGAGGACAAAGAGAATTAATCATCGGTGATAGACAAACAGGTAAAACAACTGTAGCAATTGATACAATTATTAGTCAAAAAGGTAAAGATGTTATTTGTATTTATGTTGCAATTGGTCAAAAACAAAGTACTGTAGCTCAAGTAGTTAAAAAGCTTGAAGAATATGGTGCAATGGATTATACTATAGTGGTAAATGCGGGTGCATCAGATCCTGCTGCGTTACAGTATCTTGCGCCATATGCTGGGGTAACTATGGGTGAATATTTTAGAGATAATTCAAGACATGCATTGATCGTTTATGATGATTTAAGTAAACATGCTGTTGCATACCGTGAAATGTCTTTGATTTTACGTCGTCCTCCAGGTCGTGAGGCTTATCCTGGTGATGTGTTCTATCTACATTCAAGATTGCTTGAAAGAGCAAGTAAGTTAAGTGATGAGCTTGGCGCGGGAAGCTTGACTGCACTTCCTATTATTGAAACTCAAGCAGGGGATGTTTCAGCTTATATTCCAACCAATGTTATTTCAATTACAGATGGTCAAATTTTCTTAGAAACAGATTTATTTAACTCAGGTATTCGTCCTGCGATTAATGTTGGTTTATCTGTATCTCGTGTTGGTGGTGCCGCGCAAATTAAAGCAACAAAACAAGTTTCAGGTACATTAAGACTTGATTTAGCTCAGTATAGAGAATTGCAAGCTTTTGCACAATTTGCAAGTGATTTGGATGAAGCTAGTAGAAAACAACTTGAGCGTGGACAAAGAATGGTTGAAGTTTTAAAGCAACCTCCATATTCTCCACTTTCACCAGAAAATCAAGTTGTGATTATTTTTGCAGGCACTAAAGGTTATTTAGATGATGTTGCAGTTTCGAAAATTGGAGAATTTGAAGCAGCTTTATATCCATTTATTGAGGCTAAGTATCCAGAAATTTTTGAGCAAATTAGAACTAAAAAAGCTTTAGATAAAGATTTAGAAGAAAAACTAGCTAAAGCATTGAGTGAGTTTAAAGCAAACCATATATAAGGTTTTTAAATGTCTAATTTAAAAGAAATTAAAAGAAAAATAAAAAGTGTTCACAATACACAAAAGACAACCAATGCGATGAAGCTTGTCTCTACTGCTAAACTAAGAAAAGCAGAAGAGGCAGCTAAAAAATCAAAGGTTTTTGCTCAAAAAATCGATGAAGTTTTATCAGAAATTGCGTTCAAGATCAATCAATACGATGGGCTTGATGACAAACTTCCATTTTTTAGAAAAAAAGATAATATAGAAAAAATGGATATTATTTTTGTCACAGCCGATAAGGGTTTGTGTGGTGGATTTAATATTAAAACCATTAAAGCCGTAAATGAAATGCTTGAAGATTGCAAAACAAAAAAAATCAAGGTAAGATTAAGAGCTATTGGTAAAACAGGTATAGAATATTTTAATTTTCAAAATATAGAAATTTTGGAAAAATATTTAGATACAAGTTCAAGTCCAGATTATGATAAGGCTTGTGCTATTATCCAAAAAGCTGTTGATGATTTTGTAAATGGCGTGACAGATAAAATTGTAATCATTCACAATGGTTATAAAAATATGATTTCTCAAGAAATTTGTATTAATGAGTTGTTGCCAGTAGAAGCTATTGTTGGTAAAGAAGAACAAAAGTCTGAATCTTTAATGGACTTAGAACCAGAAGATGAAGAAATTTTAAACGATTTGTTAAAAACTTATTTTGAATATAACATGTATTTTTCTTTAGTTGATTCTTTGGCAGCTGAACATAGTGCTAGAATGCAAGCCATGGATAATGCAACCAATAATGCAAAAGCTAGAGTTAAGCAGCTTAATTTAGCTTATAATAAAGCAAGACAAGAATCTATTACCACCGAGTTGATAGAAATCATCAGCGGTGTTGAGTCAATGAAATAAATTTAGGAGTGATGATGCAAGGTTTTATTTCTCAAGTTTTAGGACCAGTGGTTGATGTTGAATTTAAAGACTATCTTCCACAAATTAATGAAGCTATTATTGTTAATTATGAATTAGAAGGAAAAGAATGCAAGCTAGTTCTTGAAGTAGCTGCACATTTAGGTGATAATAAAGTAAGAACCATCGCTATGGATATGACGGATGGTCTTGTTAGAGGTTTAACAGCTGTTGCAACTGGAAATCCAATTAGCGTTCCAGTAGGCGAAAAAGTTCTTGGAAGAATTTTTAATGTAACGGGTGATTTGATTGATGAGGGCGAAGAAATCAATTTTGATAAACACTGGTCAATTCATAGAGATCCGCCTCCATTTGAAGAGCAAAGTACAAAAAGTGAAATCTTTGAAACAGGTATAAAGGTTGTTGATTTGCTAGCTCCTTATGCTAAGGGTGGTAAAGTTGGTCTTTTTGGTGGTGCAGGTGTTGGTAAAACCGTTATTATTATGGAATTAATTCACAACGTTGCATTTAAACACAGCGGATATTCGGTTTTTGCAGGTGTTGGCGAAAGAACTCGTGAGGGTAATGACCTTTATAATGAAATGAAAGAAAGTAACGTATTGGATAAAGTTGCATTGTGCTATGGTCAAATGAATGAACCACCAGGAGCAAGAAATCGTATTGCGTTAACAGGTCTTACTATGGCTGAGTATTTTAGAGATGAAATGGGACTTGATGTTTTAATGTTTATTGATAATATTTTTAGATTTTCTCAATCAGGTTCAGAAATGTCAGCGCTTTTAGGAAGAATTCCTTCAGCTGTTGGTTATCAACCAACCCTAGCTAGCGAAATGGGTAAGTTCCAAGAAAGAATTACTTCAACCAAAAAAGGATCTATTACTTCAGTTCAAGCAGTTTATGTGCCAGCAGATGACTTAACAGACCCTGCGCCAGCAACAGTTTTTGCACACTTGGATGCAACAACAGTTTTAAATAGATCAATTGCTGAAAAAGGTATTTATCCAGCTGTTGATCCACTTGATTCTACTTCAAGAATGCTTGATCCGCAAATTATTGGTGAAGAGCACTATAAAGTAGCACGTGGAGTACAATCAGTATTACAAAAATATAAAGATTTGCAAGATATTATTGCTATTTTGGGTATGGATGAGTTAAGCGAAGAAGATAAATTGATTGTTGAAAGAGCAAGAAAAATTGAAAAATTCCTATCTCAACCATTCTTCGTTGCTGAAGTTTTCACAGGTAGCCCTGGAAAATATATCAGCTTAGAAGATACAATTGCAGGATTTAAAGGTATTTTAGAAGGTAAATATGATGATTTACCAGAAAATGCTTTTTATATGGTTGGTAATATAGATGAAGCTATAGCAAAAGCTGAAACACTTAAAGAAGTTAGCAGAAAAGACGTTTGTTTAGATAATTGTAAAGTGGATAAGGCTAAAAAAGGTTAATTTATGCAAGATTTAATATCTTTAGAAATCATTACACCCCTTGGTATGATTTATCAAGGGGATGCAAGATTGGTAGTTCTTCCTGGAAGCGAGGGTGAATTTGGTGTTTTAAAAGGACATGCATCTTTAATCTCTTCTTTAAAAGCAGGAATTATAGATATAGAAAAATCAGATTCAACTCATGAATTAGTTGCTATTGATTCAGGTCATGCAAAAGTTTCTGAAACTAAAGTGAGTGTTTTAGCAAAAGGCGCTGTATGGGTTGGAGGAAATAGTGATAGTGAAATAGCAAAAAGATTAGAAGAAGCAAAAGATTTAATTAAATCTATGAGCAGTGATAGTATTGCACTTGCTTCTACTTTTGCTAAAATGGATAATAATGTAAGGCAAAAATAGTGGATTTTCAAGCAATTTTTCATTTTTTTGAAAATACAAGCTTAATCACTTATATAGTATTAGCTTGGCTTTCGGTGTATTTTATACTTAGTTTTAGTATATTATTTTCAAGGTTGATGCTTATTAATAAATGGACTCAAAATGAAAGCCAAGCTTTAGAAGCTTTAATGAGAGGCGAAAAAGATTTAAGTCAAAGTGCATCAATTTTAAAAAAATGTGTTGAAGTTGATGAAACAAAGATGAATATTTATAAAAATTCTGTAGAAAAAAAAGCCACAATAGGATTAACTTGGCTTAGTATTATCGCTTCAACCTCTCCTTTTATAGGTCTTTTTGGCACGGTTATTTCTATACTTGAAACTTTTGGTGGCTTAGAGATGCAAAATTCTTTAAGCATTATAGCTCCTAAAATCAGTGAAGCTTTAGTGGCTACAGGTTGTGGAATTTTAGTGGCAATCCCTGCATATAGCTTTCATTTGATTATCAAACGCAAAGCTTATGAGTTGATTAATATCTTAGATAGTGAAATCAAGGTGCTGGTAAGTTCTATAAAGGCTTAATTTATGTTTTTAGAAGAAAAACCTGAACTCAATATTACACCTTTGGTAGATATTATGCTTGTGTTGCTTGCTATTTTAATGGTAACAGCACCAAGTATCACATATGAAGAAAAAGTTCAACTTCCTCAAGGTTCGCAAAAAACTTCAAGTGCGCCAAATATTAAAAGTTTGATTATAACAATTAATGCAAAAAAAGAAATTTTTATAGGAAAAGATAAATTTGATTTTATAAGTTTTGCGGATAATATGAATGCTTTAAAAGTTCAGTATAATACTCAAGAGACAGTTTTTATCAGAGCGGATAAGAATCTAAAATATGATGATGTAATGAGTGTTTTAAGAACAATGAAACATTTAGGTTTCCAAAAAGTTGCTTTGCAAACTGAGTAAAAAATGGAAGAAAATTCTACACATAATCTTAAAGCTTTTATTTATGCAACTTTAGTTTATTTTTTTGTTGTTTTTTTGGTATTTTTTAAGTTGGTTGAGTATAAACCAAAAGCCATTGAATATACTGATGATCCTAATAGTTTTATCAATATAGAACTTGGAGATAGCATAAATCAAAATCAAGTAAATATGATACAAGAATTACAAAAAGAAAATCTACAAAGTTTATTTGAAGAAAATCTTCTACAAAAATACACTACCAATAAAAGCGTTAACACCCAAAATATAGAACAACAAGCAAGTGTTTTTAATGAGTTGTTTGGTAAAATAGAAGACTATCAAGAAGAAAAAACGACTAAAGTGCAATCTTCTATGCCTTCAAAAAAACCTACTTTTGCCCAAAGAGAAAAAATCAATGATTTTTCTAAGCAACTCAATGAAAATTTAAAAATAAATCAAGAATTAGGTCAATCTGTCATGGAGCAAAAAGTAGGGGTTTATGATCAATTCTTAGGCGCTGTTAGAAAATATCTTGAAGATAGATGGAGGATTTATAATCCTAGTGGTAACTTAAGTATAGAAGTAGAATTTGTAATTGATAATAATGGTTATTTTTACCTGTTAAACACTACTAGTGCACATAGTGATAATTTTGATAAAAAAGCAAAAGAATTTTTACAAAATTTAGAAGGAAAATACATAACTTTACCTCCAAATGGTAAAATAAGAAAAATTAAAATGCAACTTAGTGATATAATTGAGTTTAAAACGGAGAAACAATGAAAAAAATACTAGTATTTTTATTTTTTTGTTCAGTATTATTTGGACAAGATGCAACAATATCTGTTGTTAATAAAGGTATGCAATTGCCAAAAATTTATATTAAAGATCAGTCTAAATTGAATGATTTAGATCTTAAAAAAAGTTTTTATAACATGCTTGTTAATGATATAAAAGTAAGTTCAAATTTTGAGATAACTCAAGATGAAAAACAAGGTGATTATATTTTTTCTTATATATTAAATAAAAACGGCAAACTTTTAGATATTGATGTTGAAATTTTAGCTGCAAATGAAACTAAAACAAGATTTTATGAACAAATTCTTTCCATCGAAGAGTATCCATTTTTAGCACATAGAAGTGTTGCTCAAATGAATAAAAAGTTAGGTTTTGCTCCGGTTGATTGGATGGATCATAAAATTTTAATAGCTAGAACACAAGGTAGTAAGCAAAGTGATATTTTATTAGCAGATTATACTTTAACTTACCAAAAAGTATTGATTTCAAAAGGTTTAAATTTGTTTCCTAAATGGGCAAATAAAGAACAAAATGCATTTTATTTTACTGCCTATGAAGATGAGATTCCAACTCTTTATAAATATAATATGAAAAATAAAAATATAACAAAAATTATTGCTAGCAAAGGTATGATGGTTGCTTCTGATGTGAGTGATGATGGTAAAAAAATTTTACTTACCATGGCTCCAAAAGACCAACCTGATGTATACTTGTATGATGCAGATTCAAAAAATCTGACACAAATTACAAACTATATGGGTATTGATGTAAATGGCAATTTTGTTGATGGTGATAAAAAAATTGTATTTGTGTCTGATCGCTTAGGCTATCCAAATATTTTTATGCAAAATTTAGATTCAAATTTAACAGAACAAGTTGTTTTTCATGGTAAAAATAATTCTTCGGTTTCTACTTATAAACACTACATGGTTTATTCTAGTAGAGAAGTAAATCAAAGCGGAGTTTTTAATCTTTATTTAATGTCAACCCAAAGCGATTACATAAGACAACTCACTGCAAATGGTAAAAATCTTTTTCCAAGATTTTCAAGTGATGGAGAAAGTGTTGTGTTTATTAAGTACTTAGGCTCTCAAAGTGCTTTAGGTGTTATTCGAATTAATGCAAATAAAGCTTTTCATTATGGCTTAAAAGTGGGTAAAATTCAATCAATTGATTGGTAAAATACTAAAATCATATTTTTTTTGTTATAATTAAATTATGATTTTTAAATAAACAAAAGGGGAAATCAATGAAAAAAATCATTTTTGCTTCAATTACTGCATTTGCTGTTATTGTAAGTGGTTGTGCTACTAAAAACACTAGCGTTAGTAGTTCAAGTAGTGTAGATGGCTCAAAAGGTAGCGGTGGATCTGATAGATTTGAAAATCTTGAATCTTTAAATTCTGTAGCAAATGTATATTTTGATTTTGATAAATTTAATGTTAGATCAGATATGCAAAAGGTTATTGCAAATAATGCTGAAATCTTTAATAAAGAAGCTGCTAATGCTGCAATAGTAGTTGAAGGAAACTGCGATGAGTGGGGGACTGATGAGTATAATCAAGCTTTAGGTTTAAAAAGAGCTAAAGCAGTAAAAGAATCTTTAGTAGCTCAAGGTGTTAGCGCAGATAGAATTAGCGTTAAAAGCTACGGAGAAACTAATCCTGTATGTACTGAAAGAACAAAAACTTGCGATGCTCAAAATCGCCGTGCAGAATTCAAATTATCAAAATAAGTTTTAAATAAATGAAATTAAAATTATTATCAGTAGCTCTTTTAGGAGCTACTTTTTTACACGCTGAAATTTCAGCTTTTGATGCAGGAAAAGTAGATACAAAAACACCTTATGGTTTAACTCAAAATGAAAAATTACAATATGAAAATCAAGAACGCCTAAGAGCACTGAATGAATATTATACAAATTTAACAAGTAAAATAAATACAGCAGTAGAGAATATAGAAGGATTGCAAAGTGTAACAGAGGGTTTGAATGCTCAATATTCAAAAGCTAACACAAAATTGCTTTCATTAGAAGAAACTTATCAAAATTTTGACGCAAACATAACTCAAGAAATTCAAAATTTAAGAGCTTATGTGGAGGAAAATAGGCAAATTCAAGAAAAAAATCATCAAGAAATTCAAAAAGTTTTAAGTGAAATTACAACTTTGATTAATAAAATCAACGATGATTATATTTCAAAAGAAGATATGAATAAAACCATAACCTTCTTTCAGTCTGAAATAGCTAGAGTGCAAAATCAAACAAAAATTACTTCGGTTGTTCCTGTTGTAAGTGATGATAATAAAACCGAAGAAATTATTCAAGATGTAAATGAAACTCAAGATGAAGTGATTGAAGTAAAAGATGATAGTTGGAAAAAATTGCAATCTAGTGAAATTTTGAAAAAAGCGATAGAAGAAACTAATAAAAATCAATTTGAGGATGCAAAAGAAAAATTTGAACATCTAATAAGTATTCACTACAAACCTGCTAGATCTACTTTTTGGCTTGGAGAAATAAGATATAAACAGCAAGATTACGCAGGTGCTTTGGGGTTTTATAAGAAAAGTTCTGCTATAAGCACTAAAGGAGATTATGTACCGAAATTGCTTTATCATACAGCCATTAGCTTAGATAAGGTTGGGGATCCAAAAAGTGCAAATAAATTTTATAAAGCTTTAAAGACGGCTTATCCTGATAGTCCTGAAGCAAAAGTTTCGCCAGATAGAAAATAACAAAGGAGATAAAATGGCTATAGAAAAAAATAGTGTAGTTTCAATGTTTTATGAATTAAAAGATGCAAATACTAATGAAGTTTTAGAATCAAATATTTATGCTGAACCTATTTCTTTTATTTTAGGTAAGGGTCAAATTTTAGAAGGATTAGAAGAAGAAATTCAAAAGCTTAATGCTCCTTGTAATGCTGATATTGTGATAAAAAAAGAAAATGCTTTGGGCGAATATGATGCAAATGCATTACAAACTTTACCAAAAGAGCAGTTTGCAGGGATTGATTTGCAAGTTGGTATGGAGCTTTTTGGCGAAGGTGAAGATGGTAATACGGTAAGAGTAATTGTTAGAGAAATCACCGAAAATGAAGTTACTATTGATTACAATCATGCTTATGCAGGAAAAGACCTGTTGTTTTCAATCAATATTGTAGATGTTAGAGCTGCAAGTGAAGATGAAATTTTAACAGGAATTATTGCAGGCAGTAGAAGCTGTGGATGTGGTGGTGGAGGACATCATCATGATCATCATCACGGACATGGTGGCGGTGGATGTTGTGGTGGCCACGGACATGGCGGCGGCGGTTGCTGCGGTGGTCATTAATGAATAGCGCATTTATTTTCCCAGGTCAAGGTTCTCAAAGTGTTGGCATGGGTTTGAGTTTTTATGATAATTCTAAAAAAGCGAAAGAATTATTAGATAATGCTAGTGATTTTTGTAAAATTGATTTTAAAAATTTGCTTTTTAAGGAAAATGAAAATTTAAATAAAAGCGAATTTACACAAATGGCCATAGTATTAAACTCACTAATGGCTTATGAAGCTTTGAAAGAGCAAGTTGATATAGAAGCTAAGTACAGCCTAGGTCATTCGCTAGGAGAATTCAGTGCTTTGGCAACCCAAAATGCATTTAGCTTTTTAGATGTTATAGCGCTTGTTAATAAACGCGGTAAGTTTATGCAAGAAGATTGCTCTAAAATAGAAGCTGGTATGATGGTGATTTTAGGGCTTGAAGATAAAGTGGTAGAAGAACTTTGTCAAAAAGCATTGAGTGAGAAAAAAAACATTTTTGCGGCTAATTATAATTGTGATGGGCAAATTGTAGTAGCAGGTTTAAAGCCTGATTTAGCTTTTTATGAGAGTGAGTTTAAAAATGCAGGAGCTAAAAGAGCTATGCTTTTGAACATGAGCGTTGCAAGTCATTGTCCATTATTAAAAAATGCTTCTTTAAAACTTACAAAAGAATTAGAACCTATTTTAAAAGAGAGCTTTAAAAGCGTAGTGTCAAATGTTAATGCAAAAGTGTATAATGATAAAAATCAAGCTCTAATGCTTTTAAGCGAGCAACTCATCAAGCCTGTTCTTTATAAACAAAGTATTAAAGCAATAGATGAAGAAGTAGATTTTTATATAGAATTTGGTGCAAATGTGTTAAAGGGATTAAATAAAAAAATCACTCAAAAAGAAACTTATACTTTGAGTAAAATAGAAGACATTGATGAAATTTTAAAGGTAATTAAATGAAAATAGCTATTTTAGGAGCTATGCCTGAAGAGGTCACTCCTTTACTAGAAACATTAAAAGAGTATCAAACAATAGAATATGCAAATAATACTTATTATCTTGCAAAATATAAAAATCATGAATTAATTATTGCTTATTCTAAGATAGGGAAAGTCAATTCTACCCTTAGTGCGACTATTATGATAGAAAAATTTAAAGCCGAGCTTTTACTCTTTACGGGTGTGGCTGGTGCTTTTAATCCTAGTTTAGAAATAGGGGATTTAATCTATGCTACAAAATTAGCTCAATATGATTTAGATATCACAGCTTTTGGGCATCCGCTTGGCTATGTTCCTGGTAATGAAATTTTTATAAAAACAGATGATAAGCTAAATAATCTTGCCATAGAAGTTGCTAAAGAACTTGGTATTAAATTACAATCAGGTGTTATCGCTACGGGTGATGAGTTTATTTGTGATGAGAATAAAAAAGCAAAAATTAGAGAAATTTTTAATGCAGATGCTTGTGAAATGGAAGGAGCTAGTGTGGCTTTGGTGTGTGATGCTTTAAAAATTCCATGTTTGATTTTAAGATCTATGAGTGATAAAGCAGGTGAGAAAGCTGAATTTGACTTTGATGAGTTTGTAGAAAAATCAGCCAAAATTTCAGCTAATTTTGTTTTAAAAATTTGTGAGAAATTATGATAAATCTTAGTAAAAAACTAATCAGAGAAGTAGCTAAAGCTAATGCTAAATTTTCTTTAATAGGAGACAATGATAAAGTTTTATTAGGACTTAGCGGTGGAAAAGATTCGCTTGCCTTAGCACATCTTTTAAAGCGTATGCAAGCACATGCGCCTTTTAAATTTGAACTTAAAGCAGTAACTTTAAGCTATGGCATGGGTGAAGATTATACTAAACTTCATAATCACTGCAAAGAACATGATATTGATCATGAAGTGATTGATTCTAATATTTATGAAATTTCAGGTGATACGATTAGAAAAAATTCAAGTTTTTGTAGCTATTTTTCAAGAATGAGGCGTGGTGCTTTATATACTTATGCTTTGGAAAATGGTTTTAATAAATTAGCTATAGCTCACCATTTAGATGATGCGGTAGAGAGTTTTTTTATGAATTTTATTTATAATGGCTCTCTTAGGAGTCTAGCTCCCAAGTATAAAAGCAAAAGAGGTGTAGAGGTTATTCGTCCTTTGATTTTTGTAAGAGAAAGACAATTAAGAGAAAATGCTATTAATAATGAATTAGAAGTAATTGGTAATGAATTTTGTCCTGGCATGAAATTAAGTGAAAAAAATGTAAAATTTCCTCATGCAAGAGAAGAAGCTAAGCAGCTTTTGGCAAATTTAGAAAAAGAAAATCCAAAATTATTTACAAGTTTAAAAACTGCATTTGAAAATATCCACACGGATAGCTTTTTTATGGTCAAGGATAATGGCTAATCTTTTAGTTGTTGTTGATTATCAAAATGATTTTATCGATGGTAGCTTGGGTTTTGAAGAAGCTACCAAGATAAAAGATAATATTCTTGCTCTTTTAAAAAATCATCAAGGTGATATTGTTTTTACTTTTGATACGCATGATGAAAATTATTTAAAAACTCAAGAAGGAAAAAATTTACCTACTTATCATTGCATTAGAGATACTTTAGGTTGGCAAATGCCAGGTGATTTTGATGTGTATTTAAAAAATGCAAAAAAAATATTTTATAAGAATGCTTTTGGTAGCTTAGAATTAGCCAATTTTTTAAAACAAAATTATTATGAAAGTATAGAATTTTGTGGTCTTGTTTCACATATTTGTGTATTTAGTAATATTATTTTAGCTCAAAGCGCTAGCATTAACTCAAAAATTATATTACATAAAAATGCAACAGCGAGTTTTAGTAAGTCTTTGGAAAATAGTGCATATGAAATTTTGCAAGCTTATGGCATAGAACTTTTATAAAATGCAAGGGTATATTTTACACACTCAGAGTGTAAAAGATGAGGATTTAATCGTTTATCTTTTAAGTACTAAAAAAGTTATTAAAAGTTATAGATTTTATGGCATGCGTCATTCTAATATACTAAGTGGGTATAAGATTGATTTTGAGCTTGAAGAAAGTTCGAGATTTTTACCACGTTTAAAAGATGTTTTACATATTGGTTTTTCTTGGATTTTAGATAGAGAGAGAATGTTTTTTTGGCAGGAATTTATTAGACTTTTTTATTGGCATTTAAAAGATGTTGAGGAAATTGATAGTTTTTATTTTGAGCTTTTAGAAGATTGTGCTAAGCGTTTTGAAAAGCAAGATTGCAAACGTGTTATAGTGGATGCTTATTTAAAAATTTTAGATTTTGAAGGGCGTTTGCATAAAAGTTTTGTATGTTTTTATTGTGATGAGTATATTCAAAAAAATGTTGTACTAGTAAGAGCTTTTTTGCCCGCTCATAAAAAATGTGCTTTTGGTTATGAGTTTAATGCTAAAGATCTTGTAAAATTATATAGGAGTTTTAATTCATCGCATTTTAGCGATGAATATATTGATAATTTATATAAAATTATCAAAGAGGGTTTTTAAGGGTAATATCATACATCATAATGACTTCTTGTCTTAATCTTGCAATGATATTTGCACTATCTTTGTGTATATTTTTTGTGATAGTATCTTGGCTATTTTTAATATTTTCAAGCAAATTTTCAAGTTCTTTTTGAGAATTTTGTAAACAAGTTTTTATACATTTTGGTTGGGTTTGTTGTAAAACTTGCTCGAAATTTAAACTTTGATTGTTAAGCTTTGAAGCATGTGCTGCTAAATTATTCGCACTTGTTCTAATGCCACCTAATGCTTTGTAAATCCCTTTTGAATTGATATGAGCTGCCATGAACCTTCCTTGTTTTATGGTATCTCTTCATTCATATTGCTTGATAATTTACAAGCAAAAATCATTCCTTATTGAAAAATTCTTGAATATATTTTCGCATAATTTCTGCATCATTAATGCGATTAACACAATCTCTAAAATTAGAAGCATCATCATAGCCCTTAGAATACTCATGTAAGTGTTTTCTAAAGATGCTTATGCCTTGTTCTTTATAATGCTTTAACATTTCTTCAAAATGTGCAAAAATGATTTTATTTTTCATAGCTTTTTCGATTTTTTTACCAGTTTTTATCTCATAAAATATCCAAGGTTTTCCTACACTTGCACGTCCTATCATCAAAGCATCACAATTTGTTATTTTAAACACTTCTTTGGCATTATCTTCACTAATATCACCATTTGCAACTAAAGGAATTTTGATATTTTCTTTGGCTAAAGCTATGGCTTCATAATCAGCATTTCCACTATACATTTGTTTTCTAGTGCGACCATGCATACTGATAAAATCTACTCCAGCATTTTCACACGCTTTAGCGATGGCGATGGGATCTTTTTTATCAAATCCTAATCTTACTTTGACACTAGTTAGTTTTTTGTTGCTTGCTTTTTTGATAAGTTCTAAAATTCTTTGTAATTTATCAAGATCTTGTAAAAGAGCACTACCTGCGCATTGTTTTATAACCTTATTTACAGGACAACCACAATTAAAATCAATCCCATCTATAAAATCAAAACGATTTAAAATTTCTACCGCTTTTTGAATTACACTTTCATCTGAGCCTGCAATTTGAACTATGTAAGGATTTTCAAGTTCAGCTTTTTCTAGCATTTTAAGAGTTTTTGAGCTCTCATATACTAAGGCATTAGAACTTATCATTTCACTAATGGTTACATCAGCCCCAAATTGTTTAACTAAATTTCTCAAAGGCAAGTCAGAAAAACCTGCCATAGGGGCTAAAAATAAAGGCTTTTTATTAAAATCTATCATTGTATTAATTTTTCAAGTTCTATTTTTTTATTATGTTCTCTTAAAAAGAGCAAGAGTCTAAAGTCTTTATGCTCATTTTGATCATTTCCTAATTCATTAAGCAATTCATCATACATACCAAATTCTGCCAAAGTATAAAGATAAGCTCTTAAAGCTTGAGAATAATTATCTTTTAACTTTTTAAATAAAGCAATCAACACTTGAGGTTCTATTTTTTTACAAAGTATTTTAGCACAGCGTAAATATGACTTATCATCCAAAGTATTCATACTAAGTAAAACTTCGATTTCAGCGTGATTTAATTCTAAGTTTTCTTTTTCAAATCTATCCAAAAGCAATAAAATATCATCTTGGTTTTTTTGAACTTTTAGTGTTTTAATCTGACTATAAGGCGCATTTTCTAATACCATTTTATAAGCAAAAATTTCTAGCTCACTAGCTAAGGTATCTTTGTTTTTGATAAAAGAAAAAGCATAATTGCTATCATTTTGAAAGCGATTTTTTTCATTTAAAATGAAAATTTCATTATTTGAATCTAATTTATATTTTTTTAATTCCACAAATTCTTTTTTATCTAAGTGTTCAAAAATATCAATAATTTCATCTATTTTGGGATTTTGAATTTTTTCTTTAAAACAAAGAGCTTGCGTATCTTTTGCAATGTTTTGAAATTCTTGAGTTTTGAATTTAACCCTGCTTATTTTTTTTAAAAAAATATCAATAATAAAATTTTCATAATTTTTACTATCTTTAATTAGATTTTTATATTGTAAATGTTTTAAAAAGCCATAAAAACTCATATGTGCTAAAGCTAGTATCATCAAAAGTAAAGCAGGCAAAACAACCCATAAGCTAATAGGCAAATTTAATTCAAAAGTGGAAATTGTAAAAGTATAATTTCCTAAATTTAGATTATAAACTAAGGCTGCGATGATTAGAAGATAAACTAAACTTGCAAAGAAAAATAATCTAATTTTCATAGCTCTTTCCTTTTTTCTAAATTTTCACGACAATTTATGCAATATTTTGCGTGAGGTTTAACCTTAAGTCTTTCAGGATGAATATCATCTTCACAATATTCACAAATACCATAAGTATTGTTATCTATTTTGCTTAATGAATGTTTAATTTCTTCTAGTTCAGCTTTTAAATTTTCATTGATTTTAAAGTCGATATGAGAGCTATTGTCAATTTGCTGTAAATCAACTTCATCTCTAGGTTCACTATCTTGTAGATTATGGATATTGTCTATATTGCCTTGAAGTTCTTGTAAAATTTCTTTTTGTCTTTGAAGTAATATATTTTTAAATTCTTCAAGATTTAATTCTTGCATAAACGCTCCTATTTGTGATATGGGTGATTTGTATTAATGCAAAATGCACGATAAATTTGCTCTAAAAGCATAGTTTTAGCAAATTTATGCACCAAGGTCATTTTGCTAAGAGCTATACTTGTATGCATTTGTGCAATAAATTCTTGCTCAAATCCATAAGCACCGCCTATAAAAAATGTAATTTCATTTTTATCTTGCAATAATTTTGCAAATTCTACACTTGTAAATTCTTTACCCTTTTCGTCTAATGCTATGCAAAAACCTTTTTTGTAAGGACTTAGTGCATTTGTATAAGATTTTTTTGCTTCTATGGCGTTAGTATTTTGTGCTTGATTAATTTTGTTATTAAAAACACATATATCATTAAAACTACAAAATTTCTTAATAAGCTTAGTATAATGCTCATCTATCTTGCTAAATTCATCATTATTATTTTTTTGAATGCTTAAAAGATTAATTTGCATTTTTAGTTTTTAGAAAAAAATCTTAAAAAGTCTGCTATAAATTTTTTATGTTCACTTCTTTCTACAATCGCATCAATCAACCCATGTTCAAGTAAAAATTCAGCCTTTTGAAAGCCTTCTGGTAAATCAGCCCCTATGGTTTGTTTGATTACCCTAGCTCCTGCAAAGCCTACTAGGGCACCAGGTTCAGCCATGATGATATCTCCAAGCCAAGCAAAAGACGCGCTTACGCCACCCATAGTTGGATCAGTTAATACTGAAATATAAGGAAGTTTTTCTTCTGCTAGCAGTTTTAATGCTGCACTTGTTTTGCTCATTTGCATTAAAGAATAAGTGCTTTCTTGCATCCTAGCTCCACCGCTTGCGCTCACTATAACAACAGGGGTTTTTTTCTCAATCGCTCTTTCAATAGCTCTAAGAATTTTTTCACCTTCTACTGAGCCTAAGCTTCCACCCATGAAAGAAAAATCAAAAACAACTAATTGAGTTTTTATCCCATCTATGGTGCATTCCCCGCTTATTATAGCACTTTTTCTACCTGTTTTTTCTTCATTTTCTGCTAATCTTTTTTTATACGATTTGCTATCTACAAATTTAAGTGGATCGATTGCATGTAAGTCTTTATCCATTTCCACAAAAGAGCCTTCATCGCTAAGTAATTCAATGCGTTTTAGAGGGTTTAATCTCATATGAAAATTACATTTAGGACAAACATTATAACAAGTTTCTATTTCTTTATAATACATTAACGCATGACAAGAATTACATTTTACCCAGTGATTTGGAGCTTCGCTTGGAGCGGCTTGCTTGCGTCTTATACTAGAAAAAATATCTAAAAAATTCATTATCTCTACCTAAAATAAAATTTCAAAATTATAGCAAGATTTTATTGCTTTTAAAATCTTGCACCCAACATAAACTCAAATTTGCTCAAATCATCTTTTGAGCTAGTATTAAATGGTTTAGCAAAAACTAAATTTAAAGCACCTAGTGGGGTTAACCACTCAAAGCCAACGCCTGTACTCCATCTTTGAATTTGATTTAAAGAACTCTCTCCTATAGCACCATAATCAAAAAATACACTACCTCTAAGTTTGATTCTATCAAAGATTGGAAAGCTAAGTTCTACAGAATTTGCAAAAGCCACTGTACCACCTGTTTCATCACCCCATTCATTTTTAGGACTCACACTTCTTCTATCAAAACCTCTAATAGTTCCTATACCACCAAGATATAATTTTTCATTGATAGGTAAATAGCCTTGATCCCATACTTTATAAAAACTCGCTTTATAACGATAAATCAAATCCCAACCTATAAACTCTTCCAAGCCTTGATAATAATTAAATTTAGTAGTAGAACTTATGAATTCTTGATCCCCGCCTAAGCCTGCATATTCAAGCGAAGTTGAGGCGATAAAACCTGATCTTGGTAAATAATAATCATCTGTATTGTTAAACACTATCGAAGGAGTGATAGAACTTTTATAAGTTTTACCAAGTTTATATCCTTGAGCGATTAAGCGATCACTTAAATGATAAATATCACTTTGTTCAAGATTATAAGTTAAATCTATGCTTGTATATCTTCCTAAAGTTTTACCAACGCTTATGTCAAAACCATAGTTTCTCTCATCATAGCTATCCCATTCTAAACGATCCGAATATAATGATCCTCCAAGAGAATAATCACTATCATTTACTCTAGGATTTCTTAAAGATACTCTACCAGAAAGTGTATCATCGCCTTTGTCTATACTCACACTTCCTTTCATACCAGAGCCTAAGATATTTGCATCAGATAATGAAGCGCTAAGTAAAATTCCATCACTAGTTCCATAACCAATACCACCTGAAATGGCTCCAGTTGAAGCTTCCTTGACTTCTACTATCAAATCAATATGCGTATCATCTACTCTTTGTTCTTTAATATCTACATTTTCAAAATATGCAGTTCTTCTTAAGGCATTTCTTGAGTCTATTAAATCAGTTCTATTGTAAAGATTACCTTCGGTTAGGTAAAGCTCTCTACGAATAACTCTATCAACTGTTTTGGTATTGCCTGAAATTTCAACATTTCTAACATATACTTTTTCATTAGGTATGACTTTAAAAATAATCATAGCTTCATGATTTTCTTTATCTTTTTGTATATCAGGTATAACCTGTACAAAAGCATAGCCTAAATCTGCTGTTTTAGTTTCTATAGTCTTTATATCTTCTCTTAGTTTTTCTATATTAACTATTTTTCCAACACTTAATTTTAAATCATTTACCAAAGCTTCATTTTCTTCATCACTAAAAATTGGATTAAAAATTTTAATCCCTTTGACTTTATAAACCTCACCCTCGTTGATAAAATAAGTTAAATCAGCTTGATAAGTATCCGTGTAAGTATTTAAAAAAGCAGGAGATACGCTCACATCAAGATAACCTTCTTTTAAATATACATCTGAAATTCTTGAGCTATCATTTGCTAAATCAAAGATTTTAAGCTTACCATCATTAAAGCCCCACATCCAGCCTAGGGCTTCTCTTTGTTTATTTGCTACCGCAGGTTCAATATCTGAATAGCTTAAATTTTTTGCACCACTTAAATGCACTTTTTCTATGATGATATTTTCCCCACGATTTACAACAAAAGTAAGTTTTAATGAGCTTGAATTACTTAATTTTTCATCTTTGATTTCTACAACAGTATCATAAAAACCTTTGGCTTGATAAAAAAGTTTGATTTTTTCGGCTGCATCTTTGGCTGAATTTTCATCATATAAAATTCCAGGTTTTAAGCCAACAAGGCTTTCTATTTGTTTTCTATCATTACTTGCTATACCTTGAATATCTATTTTTCCAATGGAAGGTTTTTCTACTACTTTAAAAATCAGCACCCCATTTTTTTCTTCTACTACTATGTCTTTAAAATAATTTCTATCAAAAAGATTTTTAATCGCTGTATCTATACTAGCAGGATCAATTTTTTGTCCTATTTTTAATTTAGAAATCGCAATAGCACTTTCTTTAGAAAGTTGCGATAAGCCTTCAAATTTTATATCTTTAATCGTAGCTGCACATAAAGAACTTGAGAGTGCAAAGAAAACAAACCATTTTTTCATCAAATCTACCTAAATTTTTATATACAAAATCGTTATAATACCAAAATATTTTTAACTAATGCTTTTTAAGGAAAATTTATGAAAGTAGGTATAATCGGACTTGGCTTAATAGGTGGATCTTTGGGTCTTAGCTTAAGAGAGAATAAATTAATAGATTTAGTTTGTGGATATGATATAAACAAAGAATTTGAGCAAATCGCACTAGAGCGAAAATTAATAGATAAAATTGTTTCTTTTGAAGAATTAAAAAAATGTGATGTGATTTTTTTAGCTATTCCTGTAAGAGCTATTGTAAAAATCTTAAAAGAATTTCAAGGCATTTCTAAAGATTGTACTATCATCGAGCTTGGAAGTACAAAAGAAGAAATTATTAAAAATTTACCTTCTTATTTGAAAAGTCAATTTATCGCAGCTCATCCTATGGCAGGAACTGAAAATAGTGGTCCAAATGCAGCTATAAAAGACTTATATAAAAATGCAGTTTGTGTTTTATGTGATGTGCAAAATGCTGATCATATTCATCAAAAAAGAGCTATAGAAATTTTTTCAGATTTAGGAATGAAGCTTGTATTTATGGATAGTATCGCGCATGATCACCATGCTTCTATCATTTCACACTTACCGCATGTGATTAGTTTTTCTTTGGCAAATTTTGTGATGAAAGAAGAAAATAAAAAAAATATAGCTCACTTAGGAGGTCCTTCTTTTAAAGATATGTGCAGGATTGCTAAGTCAAACCCTCAAATGTGGAGTGGTATTTTTGAGCAAAATAAACAAAATTTATTAAATTCTATTGATTTATTTCAAAAAGAATTACAAGAATGTAAAAAAATGATAGAAAAATGTGATATAAATGAGCTTGAAACTTGGATTAAAAGTGCAAATAAATTAAGAGAAATTCTATAAAATTTTTTATAATTTACTCTTAATTTGCTAAAGAATAATATATTTTTAAAAAAATAGATTGAAAGTGAAAATATGGTTTTTGCGCGTAAAAGATCAAATAAAAAATGGATTTTTGTAGTTTTTTTAATACTTTTAGCTTTTGTGGTGTTTGTTTTAAATACAAAGTTGTTTGAAAAAAATCCTCCGTTGATTCAAACAAAATCAGATGTAATTTATAGTAATCTAACAGATCCTGTATCTATAGAAATAAGCGATGAAAGTGTTTTAAAAGATATAAAAGTTACTTTATTTAAGGCAAATGAGTTAAATGGTGAAATACTTGTTAATGAGCATGTTAAAGGCAATAAAAAAAGCATTCATTTTGATTTAAAATTACCAAAACCAGCTTATAAAGAAAAAGTCGATTCATATAAACTTGTAATAGAAGCAAGTGATAGTAGTTTTTGGAATTTCTTTTTAGGAAATCAAGCACTTAAAGAAGTAAAAGTTATCATTGATACCAAAAAACCGCTTGTAGAAATTTTAGATAATTCTTACCAAATCGAGCAAGGTGGAGTAGGTAGTGTGGTATTTAAAGCAAGTGATGAGAATTTACAAGAAGTTTATATCACAACCGATAAAGATAAAATTTTTAAAGCAACTCCTTATGTGAAAGAAGGATATTATGTTGCTTTGATTCCTTGGGAGGCGACTGATGAGCACTTTAGAGCTTATGTAGTGGCAGTAGATAAAGCAGGTAACGTAAACAAGCAAAGAATTAGATATTATTTTACCAATAAAAAATACCGTGTATCAAATATAAAAGTAAGTGATAGATTTTTAGATGGTAAGATTGAATTTTTAGCACAAAAATATGCTCCAAAAGATAGAGAATTAAGCAGGCTTGAAAAATTTAAATTTGTTAATGAAGATTTAAGAGCTTCTAATGAAGTTATCATTCATGATATTACAAGCAAAGTTCCTGATACTATGATTAATAATTTTAAAGTTAATCTTTTCAAGCCTTTAAAAAATGGCCAAAAAGTAGCTGATTATGCTGATCATAGATTTTATTCTTATAATAATCAAGCATTTAGTAGCTCTTATCATATGGGGCTCGATTTAGCAAGCATAAAAGAAGCACCTATTATTAGTAATAACGATGGTGAAGTGGTATTTGTACAAGAAAATGGAATTTATGGATTAAATATTATTATTTATCATGGCTTTGGTATTTATACTCTTTATGGACACTGCACTAATGTGGATGTAAATGTGGGCGATAGAGTTAGAGCAGGTGATGTTATAGGCACTACAGGCACTACAGGCTTAGCACTTGGAGATCATGTGCATTTTGGTGTTTTGGTGCAAGGTGTTGAAGTGCGTCCTGAGCAATGGCAAGATGCAAAATGGATAAAAGAAAATATCTATAATGTATTAGAGTCAAGCAAAAAAAGAATTTTGAGTGAATAAAAATGAATCAAACAACAATAGCAAAAGAAGTTAAAGGTGTTGGCATAGGTTTGCATAAGGGTGAGCCTATTAGCATAAAATTAGAGCCATTAGAAGCTGGCAGTGGTGTAGTGTTTTATAGAAGTGATTTGGGAATTTCTTATGAAGCAAAGCCTGAAAATGTCATCGATACGCAAATGGCTACTGTAATAGGCGATCATAGGGGTTATGTTTCTACTATAGAGCATTTAATGAGTGCAATTAATGCTTATGGTATTGACAATGTGCGTATAGTTTTAGATGCTAATGAAGCTCCTGTAATGGATGGTAGTAGCATAGGCTTTTGTATGATGCTTGAAGAAGCAGGCATAAAAGAGCTTGACGTGGCTAAAAAAATTTTAGTGATTAAAAAAATTGTAGAAGTAAAAGAAGGTAATAAATTTGTGCGTTTAAGTCCTACGGATATGCCTATTATAAACTATACAATCGAATTTGATAATCCTATTATAGGTAAGCAAAATTATTGTTTTGAATTTAGCAAACAAAACTACATAGAGCAAATAGCAAGAGCAAGAACCTTTGGCTTTTTAAAGGATGTTCAAGCTTTAAGAGCTATGAATTTAGGTCTTGGTGGAAGCTTAGAAAATGCTGTTGTAATTGATGATAATCGTATTTTAAACCCTGAAGGTTTGCGTTTTAAAGATGAATTTGTGCGTCATAAAATTTTAGATGCCATAGGTGATTTAACCTTGCTTGGATGTAGAGTTTTTGGAGACTATACTTCTTATGCAGGTTCGCACAAACTTAATCATCTTTTAACCAAAGAACTTTTAAAAGATCCTAGTGCTTATGAAGTGGTAAGTTTAGAAAAAAGTGCATATAAAGTTTATGAAAAGGTTTTTGCATAAAAAAGGTTACTTTGCTTTTAAATGCCATAGCAAAACCTTTAATGCTTGGTATTTATGAAAATGATGTATTGATAAAAACCATTGAGAATGATTTAAAAGTTAGTGAAGTTTTGCCAAAAATACTGCAAGATTTACTTTCACAATATGAGTTTGAAAAGCTTATTTATGTACATGGACCAGGCTCTTACATGGGTATAAAAATTTCTTATGTTTCTTTTAAAACCCTAGCTATAGTTAAAAATATACCTTTAAAAGCTATTAGTGCTTTTGAGCTAAATAATAACGCTCCTATAGCCGCTAATAAACATTTATGTTTTGTAAAAAAAGATGATGATGAAATTATTTTAGAAAAGACACAAGCGGGAAATTTTTTTATGCCCCAAAGTTTAAAAGGTTTAAATTTCAGTAAAGAAAATACACCTTTTTATGTTTTAGATGCGATTAATTAAGGTAAAAAATGAAAATTTTAGTTCCTGCTACAAGTGCAAATTTAGGTCCTGGTTTTGATTGTTTGGGTTTGAGTTTAAAATATTTTAATCAAACTACAGTTGAAAAATCTAAATTTTTTAGTATTAGCATACACGGAGAAGGTGAAAATAATATCTATCTTAAAAAAAACAATAGTTTTGTCAATATTTTTTATGAAATTTATCAAAGACTTAGTGGTAAAAAAGATAATTTCCGCTTTGTTTTCCAAAATAATATCCCTTTAGCCAGAGGCATGGGAAGTTCTTCTGCTGTGATAGTTGGAGCCATTGCTTGTGCTTATGAATTAAGTGGGTTTAAAGCGGATAAAAATATCATTTTAAATGAAGCTTTAAAATATGAAAACCATCCAGATAACATAGCTCCAGCAACACTTGGGGGTTTTGTGTGTGCATTAACTCATAATGAAAAAGTTTTAGCTATAAAAAAAGAAGTAGATAAAGACTTACAAGCTGTTATAACCATACCAAATGTAGCGATGAATACTCAAAAATCAAGAGCAGTTTTAGCTAAAAAAATCAACCTAGAAGATGGTGTTTTTAATCTTTGCCATGCTTCATTTTTAACCGCTTGCTTTTTAGAGAAAAAATATGATTTATTAAAATATGCAAGTTTGGATAAACTTCATCAAAACCAAAGAATGAAGCTTTTGCCCGAGCTTTTTGAAGTGCAAAAACTAGCTTTAGATAATAATGCTCTCATGAGCACGCTTTCAGGTTCAGGCTCGAGTTTTTTTACTCTAGCTTATAAAGATGATGCTAAACAAATCAAAGAAAAAATCAAAAATAAATTTGCTAAATTTAGAGTTGAGCTTTTAGAATTTGATGATGAGGGCTTTAAAATTTGCTAAAAATTCCAAAAAAAAGATATAATTTTGAAAAATCATATACCCATTAGAATGTGCATTGTTTGCAAAGGCCGTTATGAAAAGCAAGATTTGCAACAATTTCAAATAAAAAATTCTCAAATTATCACTAAAGTGAAATTTGGCAGGAGTTTGTATATTTGTAATTCATGTTTTGATAAAGATGAAAAAACATTGCAAAGGGCTTTTATGAGAGCTTGCAAAGGCAATTTTCATGGTAATATAAATCAGCAGGATTTAAAGGAGATATTTTTTAATGGCAGATGTAAAGATTAGCGAGATCGCTCAAGAGTTAGGATATACAAGTAAAGAAATTATAGAAAAAGCCAATGAAATGGGCTTAGAAGATATCAAATCCCCTAACAAAAAAGTATCTTCTGAAATCGCAGAAGCGATTTATCAATACGTTCAATCCGGTGAAATACTAGATGTGGTAAAAAAAGTAGCCAAACCTAAAAAAGAAAGTACAGCAAAAAAAACTTCAACTAAAAAAGAAGAAAGCAAAAAAGAAGAGAAAAAAACCACTACTAAAAAAGAAAGTAAAGGTTCTGTTAAAGCAGTAAGTGAAAAAAAAGATGAAACAAAAAAAGAAGAAAAACAACCTGAAAATCCTATAAAAAATGAAGTATTAGAAGAAAAAAAAGAAGAAATTAAACTCGATGAAAAGCTAGGTTCTAATTTAAATTTAGCCAAAAGAAGAGGCTTGGTCATCGTTAAAAAGAAAAAGGAAGAAAGCAAAGAAACTCAAATAAATAAAGAAGAAAAACTTAGTACACAAACTACTCAAGGTTTAAGCCTTAGTATGATTTTTTCAAATTCAGATGAGAATTTAAAAAGAAAGAAAAAAGAAAAGAAAAATCATCCTGTAGTAAGCAAAAAAGAAAGCACTACTAAAATGGATCTTTTAGGAGATAAAGACTTTGCTGATATCTCTTTAGAAGATGATGATATGGTAGTTTTACCTGATTTTAGTGTAAAAGAAAACAAACCAGCACAACCAGCAAACAAAAAACAACCAAATATCTTAAAGCAATCTTTAAATAATTCTATCAATCCATTTGGCGAGGGTGGTATACAAAGAAGAAGTCGTAAAAAACCACCTAAAAAGGTAGAAAAAAAAGAAAGTGAAGCGATCACAAGTGTAAGTATACCTAAAGAAATTCGTGTGTATGAATTTGCTGAAAAACTTGGTAAAAACACTGGAGAAGTTATCTCTAAACTTTTTATGCTTGGTATGATGACGACTAAAAATGACTTTTTGGATGAAGATGCTATAGAAATTCTTGCTGCTGAATTTGGAGTGGAGATTAATATCATTGATGAGGCTGATGAGTTTGATTATGTAAAAGATTATGATGAAAATCAAACAGAAGAAAATTTAAGCCAAAGAGCCCCGGTTATCACTATTATGGGGCATGTTGATCATGGTAAGACTTCTTTGCTTGATTATATAAGAAAATCACGCATTGCAAGTGGCGAAGCAGGTGGGATTACTCAGCATGTGGGCGCTTATATGGTGGAAAAAAATGGTAGAAAAATCACTTTTATCGATACTCCAGGCCATGAGGCATTTACTGCTATGCGTGCAAGGGGAGCTAGTATAACGGATATTGTTATTATCGTAGTAGCTGCAGATGATGGGGTAAAACCACAAACTAAAGAAGCGATCAATCATGCAAAAGCAGCTAATGTACCTATCATCATTGCTATTAATAAAATGGATAAAGAAAACGCAAATCCTGACATGGTAAAAACCCAGCTAGCAGAAATGGACATCATGCCAGTAGAATGGGGCGGAAGCCATGAGTTTGTGCCAGTTTCAGCTAAAAAGGGTGATGGTATAGAGGATTTACTTGAAATTGTATTATTACAAGCTGATATTTTAGAGCTTAAAGCAAATCCAAAAGCCCACGCTAAAGCAAGTATTATAGAATCTTCGGTTCAAAAAGGTAGAGGCCCTGTGGCTACTATCATCGTGCAAAATGGTACTTTAAGAGTAGGAAATACTGTTGTAGCAGGGGAAGCTTATGGTAAAGTGCGTGCTATGAGTGATGATCAAGGCAAAGCTTTAAAAGAAATAGGTCCAGGTGAGTGCGGGGTGATCATAGGTCTTAGTGAAGTAGCTGATGCAGGAGAAACGCTAATAGCTGTAGATAGCGATAAACAAGCAAGAGAATATGCTAATAAACGCCATGAATACAACCGCCAAAAAGAACTAAGCAAATCCACTAAAGTAAGCATAGATGAACTTGGTGCTAAAATCAAAGAAGGTAATTTAAAAGCCCTTCCTGTGATTTTAAAAGCAGATGTGCAAGGTTCACTTGAAGCGATTAAGGCTAGTTTAGAAAAACTCAAAAACGATGAGATTAAGGTTAATATCATCCATAGTGGGGTAGGTGGAATTACTCAAAGTGATATAGAGCTTGCAAGTGCTAGTGAAAACTCTATCGTTTTAGGCTTTAATATACGCCCAACTGGTGAGATCAAAGAACGTGCTAAAGATAAAGGCGTAGAGATAAAAACTTATAATGTTATTTACAATTTGCTTGATGATGTAAAAGCCTTATTAGGCGGTATGATGAGTCCTATCATCTCTGAAGAACAACTTGGTCAAGCTGAAATTCGTCAAGTGATCAATGTACCAAAACTAGGACAAATCGCAGGTTGTATGGTGACAGAAGGCACGATCAATCGTGGTGCTAAAATCAGGCTCATTAGAGATGGAGTTGTGGTATTTGAAGGTAATGTAAGCTCACTTAAACGCTTTAAAGATGATGTAAGAGAAGTTGCAAAAGGCTATGAATGCGGTGTAGGCATAGAAGGTTGTAATGATATGAGAGTGGGCGATTATATAGAAAGTTACAAAGAAGTTGAGGAACAAGTAAGCCTATGAATCCAGCTGAAATCAAAAAGCTACGCACAGAAAGCATTTTAAAAGAACTTATACCAGAAGCTTTAGCAAATTTAGACAACGAAGCTTTAAAAAATTTGTGCGTAGTGGATGTAGAGTGTAAAAAAGGCAGATATGATGCTTTTGTGTATTTAGATAAAATGTTTTTTAATACCCAAGAGCAAGAAATCATACTCAATCAGCTTAAAAAAGCTGCCCGTGCTTTGCAAAATTACTGCATGAGCGAGCAAGGGTGGTATAGATGTCCGAATTTTCACTTTAAATTTGATGATAGATTAGAGTATCAAAACCATATGGATGCTTTATTTGAAAAAATCAAAAAGGAACAAAATGAATCTTGAAGCACTTTGTAAAGAAGCAGGACTTGGCTTTTATGATGATGAACTAGTCAGTGAAAATGGTAGAAAGATTTATAGAATTTATGTGCAAAAAGAAGGTGGGGTAAATCTTGATGATTGTGCTAGACTTAGTGAGATTTTATCGCCTATTTTTGATGTAGAGCCACCTGTGAGTGGGGAGTATTTTTTAGAAGTATCAAGCTGTGGACTTGAAAGAAAACTTAGCAAAATCGAGCATTTTGCAAAAAGCATTAATGAGCTTGTAAAAATCACAACTAGTGAAAAAGAAAAAATCGAAGCAAAAATCATAGCCGTAGATGATGAAAATATCACTTTAGAAAATTTAGAAACTCAAGAAAAAACTACTATAAAATTTAGCGATATAAGAAAAGCTAAAACCTTCATACAATGGTAAAAATTTAGAAATCTAAATTTTTACTCATCTTTTGTATAATTGAATTTAAACATAAAAACAAAAAGCTATAAAAATTTTATATTTGCAGATTAAAGGGAAATAGTATGAATATTGTTGAATTTCACTTTTTAAATGAAAATAAAATACAAGCACAAATAGAAAATTCAAATGAAAATTTTTAGGATATTTTTGGAAAAAAGTAAAAAGTACAATTAATATATTAAAGCCTTACAAATATTTAGTAAATTTGATTTTTTAAATTATGAGATATATGTCTTAGTTTTAAAATTTTTAAGATGCTTTGATTATTGAATTTGTTTTCTTAGTGTGTGAATTTTATCCTTTCCTAAAGCAAAATAATGTCTTTGTTTTTTCTACAAAAAATTTAAGACTGGCAAGTATTTATTTCTTAGTGAGTAAGAACAAAAATTAGAGAAAATAAAAGTGCAGTTTTTGCATTTTTATTTTTGTATTAAAATTGATAGTGTAATCTAGTTTTTTCTATTTTTAAAATATACTTTTGAAGATGCATATTTTTTAATTCATTTTCTATATTTATAATATTTTTTTTCAAAGTATTTTTTAATACTTTTATATGGCTATTTATTGTGAGTATCCATTCTAAGTGTTCTTTAATCCAAAGATGGTTTTTATTGAAAGCCTCTTCTTTTGTTTTTGGATTAAATATATAAATTCTAGCAAGATTGAGTTCAAATTGAGCATTTAAAGAATCTGCAATAGAACGTAATATTAATACTTTGTGTATTTTTTCTTTGAAGATATCTAATTGGTTTATAATATTATTAAAATTTTTCTCATCATTGCTTAAAAAATACAAAGTATTAAAAGTGAGAGTGCATTCTTTTTCTAAAATATTGCATATTTTTATAGCTTTATGAACTTTGTAAAACGACTTTAACATAAGTTCTATTTGTTTATTAAGGTTAGATTTTTCAAGTTTGGTAAAATATTTTTTTGGTTCTTTTTCAAGAATTTTTTGACAAACTTCTTTAAAAGGTTTTTCTATAGTTTCCTCTATTCTAGCTCCACCTTCGGTGCAGTTATATGTCGTTATATTAAGAAAATTTTTTGCATATAATATTTTTTTCTCCAATTCGGTTTTAAACATAATCCATGTATTTGTTGTTGGAATAAGGTTTTTGCCACCATAAGCTAATATTTTTAAGTTGTAATGGATTTCTTGAGGATTATAGGTATCATATTTTCCGTAGTGATATTCTTCTGGATGTGAAGATCCATCACTGCCATAAGCTAGATCCTGTCCTACTAAAAAGATATTTTTATATTCTAGTTTTAGTGCTAAAAAATAAGCCATATTTGCAACACTGGGGCATCCCGTTGAGTATTCAAATTGCTTTAAGTGAAAATATTTATCCAAAGGTAGCATTCTTTGGATAAATATAAATTTACGATGATTTTGTTTTAAATATTTGACCGTGTTAAGATGTGTGACACTTGATAAAATAAAAATTATATCTTGATCAAATTCTCCAAAATCATTATTAAAAAATTCACTAGTTTCTTTAATTCTTTATACAGATAAAACATAATCAGGTTTTATGTCATGTTTTGCTAGTATAGGATAAGCACTATCAGCACAAAAAATAGTTGCTTTGTCTGCATATTTTTTAAGTAAAGGAAGTTGTTTAATTAAAGAAGGGCCTGTTGAAACTACAATAGCGTGTTTGGAACCACCTTTTCTTTTAAGCATTAATTCTTTGAATGAAAAATTTGAAATAATATCCGGAAGGTTGTAAATAAAATTTTCTATACCCTTGAGAGCATCTTGAGAGTCGGTTCCTTTTGCTAATATAGCTTGTTTTATATGTATTTGCATATTTTGATTCGTTTTTATAATATCTTCTTGGTATCTTTCATAATAATCACAATGAATATCTAAAAAATAAACACGTAAAGTTGAAAAAAGGACTATTTGAACAGATGTTGTTATATGTGTTAATATCAATTGATTCTATATCTAAAATAACTAATCGGCGATCTTTTAATTCTTCACTAAAATCTATACATTGAAAACTTAGATAAATAAATTCTATTTCTTTTTCAAAAATAACTATTTTTTGTCTATATTTGTTTTATAAAAGGGCTTTATATAAAATTCCATTTCCAAAACCATAAAAATAAAGCACAGGATATAAAAGATATTTATCATTATATAAGTTTAGTTTTTCATTTAACTCACTAAGAGTATTACTATATAGCGTACACTCTTTCCCATGGTGTATAAAATTAATATCTAGAGAATCTTTTCCTTGTAGAATTTGGAATTTTTGAGGTTTAAAATTTTCTAATTTTTCTTTTAATATTTTATTGTTTAAGGCTTCTAGATTTTTATTAAATAAAAATAAATTCATTTTTTATCCTTTAAAATGTTCATGATTTTATTATACTTAAATTTTAAATTATTGATAAGTGGTTAATATATTTTGCTATATTTTTAAAAGTAAAACGATAGAAGGTAGTATGAATCACGAATTTTATATGAATTTAGCCATAGATGAAGCTTGGAAATATCAGCTTTTAACCTACCCCAATCCAGCCGTAGGCTGTGTGATCTTAGATAAAAATGGCAAAATTTTAAGCATAGAAGCACACAAAGAAGCAGGCAAGGCTCATGCAGAACTTGAAGCAGTGAGTAAAGCCTTAAAAGCACTTAATCTAAATTTAGATTTACCACAAAATGCAAATGATTTGCATGAGTTTATTTGTCAAAATCATCAAGGCTTGCTAAAAGGCGCTAGTGCTTATGTGAGTTTAGAACCTTGCAATCATCAGGGTAAAACCCCACCTTGTGCGAAACTTTTTAGCACGCTTGGTTTTAGCGAAGTTTTTATCGCTACTAAAGATGAGCATAAGCTCGCAAGCGGTGGAGCAGAGTTTTTAAAAAATCAAGGCGTAAAAGTTCACATGGGAATTTGCGAGCAAAGAGCCAAAGAGCTTTTAAAGCCTTTTTTAAAATGGCAAAAGTCAAGTTTTAAATTTTTTAAACTAGCCCTTTCTTTAAATGGCTCTGCTTATGGTAAAATCGTAAGTTCTAAAGCAAGTAGAACCTATGCTCATGCATTACGTTCAAAGCTTGATTTGCTTGTAGTGGGCGGAGAAACTATAAGGCATGATAGGCCTATTTTAGATGCAAGATTAGTTCAAGCTAAAGCACCAAATTTATGCATACTAAGCCATCAAAATTTAGAAAGTTTTGATCCAAACATTCCTTTATTTAGCGTGCCCAAAAGAGAAATTTTTACAAGTATTCCTAGTGAAGCCAAGTTTATCATGTATGAGGGTGGGGAGAACTTTTTAAAAGCCTTTAAAGATGAGTTAGATATGCTTTTGATTTTTTCAAGCTCAAATTTAAATACCTTTGAAAATGTTAAGTTAGATTTAAAGCTAAAGCCTTTATACAAAGGCTTTTTAGAAAATGATACTTATGGATTTTATGAGATTATTAAATCTTAATAAATTTTTTGTGAGCTTACTTGTGTGAAAAATCGTGCTAAAGTGTTAGCAAAAAATCCAGCACTTTGCTCTTCTAATCGTTTTAAAAACTTATCTATGGCATCTTCTTTTTGCCAGATAGGGTTTTGTACTTTAGCTAGTTTTTCTAGCTCTTTTTTGGCTTGCTCATAATTGCCTATTTTATCAATGAGTTTTAATTTTAAAGCCTCATTAGCTAAAAACACTTTTGCATCAGCCCATGAGTTTGTTTGATTTAAGTCTAATTTGCGATTTTTAGCGACAAATTGCGTGAAAAGTTCATAGCTTTGATTAGCTAAATTTTGTAAAAAGTCTTTTTCATCTTCACTCCATTTACGCATAAAAGTTCCTGCTTCTTTATAGCTTCCTACTTTGATAGTTTGCTCATTTATACCAAGTTTTTGTGCAAGCTCACTTACTTCAAAGCCTTGCATGATTACCCCAATAGATCCTACAAAGCTAGCAGGATTAGCGATGATCATATCAGCTCCCACTGCACTTAAGTAGCTTCCACTTGCTATAGTTCCACCTGCATAGACTATCACAGGCTTTTTAGCTTTAAGATCTTGTATGGCTAAGGCTATTTCCATACTTGGCGCAAAAGCTCCACCAGGGCTATCTATAAAAAGCAAAACCCCTTTTATAGCTTTATCATCTTTGACTTTGTAAATTTGTTCTAAAAGATTGCTCGCATCGCTAATTTCACCTTTAAGATTAATTTGCGCTAAGTTTGCATTAGAAAGCTTGGCATTATCCCCGCTTGGAGTAAGGATCAAAAATACGATAAACAAAAACACAAAGGTTTTAAAATAAGTGTTGATATAAGAGATGATTTTTCCAATTCCTTTAAAAAATGATTTTATAATTTGCATTCTTTCCCTTCTATAAAAAGTTTTAACACTTCTTTGCTTTGTAAGATAAACTGCAAAGGAAGTTGCTTTAAATTTGTGCTATATGGCAAAGCAAAAAGACTAAAATCAGCTATTTTACCTTTTTGAATTTGGCCTAGGTTTAAATTTAAAGCTTTTGCGGCTTTGTTTGTTGCCATTAAAAGCAATATTTTAGCAAAATTTTCTAACTCTAAATCATCATGTATAAGTAAATTTGCTCTCATTTCATCAAGCATACTTAAAGAGGTATTTGAACTTAAACCATCAGTTCCTAGGTGGATATTAACACCATTTTTTAAAGCAGATTTTAATTTAAAAGTGTTTTTACTCAAAAGTCTGTTTGAAAAAGCACAATGCGTGATCGAGTGTAAATTTTTATCTAGTAAATTCCATTCTTTAAAATACACACAATGTGTAAATAAAGTTCTTTGGTCTTTAAAAAGCTCTAAAAAGCTTTGTGGGGTGTAAAATGGCATAGGATTTTTGCTAAATTTAGCCAAGCTCTTTTTAAATCCACCTTTTTTTAACCTTAGCCAGTTGTTTTCATGATTGCTTTCAAGAAAATGCGTACTTAGTAAATGATTATTTTCTCTAGCAAGTTTTATAGCAAATTTGGCAAGTTCTGGGTGGGTTGAGTAGGGCGCATGCACTGAAATAGCAGGGATAAATTTAGAAGTTTTAAAACGCATGCTTTTTTCATAACGAGTTAAAAATTCCTCTTTTTTAGCTTGGATAAAATTTGCATTTGAACCTAAAATTTCATTAAAAAATACCACTCTAGCTTGTGAATTGACACAAGGGCTTAAATCACTCCCAAAGCTTGAAATTTCTCCTATGGTAGCAGTGCCACTTTTTAGCATTTTATGGATATTTTGTGAGATTAATTTTTCTTTGGATTTTTCGTTTAATTGCTCGCGGTTATTAAAAACGCTATCAAGCCATTTTAAAAAGTCTCCAAAGACTAAATTTCCATTATTTGCACTAAATTCTAAATGCGTGTGTGGATTGATAAAAGCAGGTAAAAGTAAGGTATCTTTTGGAGTTGGTATAAGCTTAGCTTGTGGATGGGATTTTTGTAAATTTTCTAAGCTATCAATTTCTAAAATATTATCATCAAAAAGAACTGCTTTGTCTTCTAAAATATTAAAATTATCATCGCAAGTTAAGATGATTTTAGGTGCTATTATAAACATTTTACCTCCTTTAAAAAGGGAAATTGTAGCTAAAATTTAGCTTTAAAATGCTATAATATAGTAAATTTTACTAAATAAAGGTTAGATTATGAAAGTTATGGTGATACAAGGACCAAACATCAATATGCTTGGTGTGAGAGAAACTCATATTTATGGCAATATGAAAATGGAAGATATCCATGAGCAAATGAAACAAGCTGCAAAACAAGCTAATGTAGAGATTGAATTTTTTCAAAGTAATTTTGAAGGTGAGTTAGTTGATAAAATTCAAGAATGCTTAGGTAGTGTAGATGGAGTGATTATTAACGCAGCTGCTTATGCACACACTTCTATAGCAATCCGCGATGCGATTGCAGCGATTAATATGCCTGTGATTGAAGTGCATATTAGCAATACTTATAGAAGAGAAGAATTCAGACAAAAAAGCATGATAGCACCAGTTTGTGCAGGTAGTGTGGTAGGTTTTGGTCCTTTTGGTTATCATATGGCTTTAATGGGACTTTTTCAAATTTTTGATCAAATCAATGCATATAAAGCAGCTCAAGCAAAAGCACAACAAGCAAATCAATGAATTTTATCTTAAAAAACGAAAATGCACTTTTTTATGAGTGTGGATATTCTTGTGATAATGCTTTGTTTTTAAAACTTGAAGATGAAGCATTTTTTATCACTGATGCAAGATATAGCTTTGAAGCTAGCGAAATGATAAAAAATGCTAAGGTAGTTTTAGCACAAGATCTTTTTGCTAGCACTAGAGAGCTTTTAGAAAAAGCAGGAATTGATAGAATATGTTTTGATCCAAAAGACTTTAGTTATTTTGAATTTAAAGAACTTAGTAAAAGTGCAAATATCGTTTTTGAAGAAAAATTAGACTTGAGTAAAAATAAACGCATTATAAAAAATGCTAAAGAATTACAGCTTTTGCAAAAGGCTGTAAATTTTGGCAAAGAATGCTTTGAAGAATTTGCTAAATTTATCAGCCAAGAAGGCTATGGAAAAAGCGAAAAAGAATTACATTTTAAAGCATGTGAAATTTTTCAAAAAAAAGGTGCTTTAGGACTTTCTTTTTCACCTATTGTGGCTATTAATGAAAATGCGGCTAAAGCACATGCTTTACCTAGTGATAAATGTTTAGAATATGGAGATTTGTTATTAGTTGATGCGGGTGTGGTTTATCAAAGGTATTGTTCTGATCGCACAAGAACGGCTTGTTTTGATGAAAATGGCATAGTTTTTGATAAAAATAAGCCAAATTTTAAAGACAAAGAAATTATGCAAATTTATGAAGTGGTTAAACAAGCTCAGCTTCAAGCCATAGAAAAAGCACGCGTTGGTATGAGATCAAGTGAGCTTGATTTTATCGCAAGAGAAGTGATTAAAAACGCAGGTTTTGAAAAAGAATTTATTCATAGTTTAGGACATGGAGTGGGGCTTGATATACATGAGTTGCCAAATATTAGTCCAAGAAGTGATTATGAGCTAAAAGAAGGTATGGTATTTACCATTGAACCTGGAATTTATATCAAAGATAAACTTGGTATTAGAATAGAAGACATGGTCTATCTTGATAAAGAAAAGGCAGTGGTGTTATAATTTGCTGATTAAAGGAGCTAGAAGGTTAGAAAAAATTCGTTTTTTTCCTTTTTATTCAAAGGCAGTTAAAAAAGGAAAATACATAGCCATTATAGGACTTGGAAGCAATATAGAAGATGAAAAAAAACGCTTTCGGAGTTTATTTAGGCTTTTAATGCAAGATAAACGTTTGCAAGTATTGCAAACATCGCCATTTTTGATTAATAAAGCTTTTGGATTTGAAGAGCAAAAAGACTTTACTAATGCAGTGATGGTTGTAAGTACAAGTTTGCACGCAAGAGCACTTTTAAAAGTTTTGTTTTTTTATGAGTTTAAATTCAAAAGAAAAAGAACTTTTAAAAATGCTCCTAGAACGCTTGATTTGGATTTGTTGTATTTTTCAAAAAAAGCGCGTAAAGATGAGTATTGCACAGTGCCTCATGTGGGGGTAAATGATAGAATTAGCGTAACTTTGCCTTTGGGCTTGTTAAGATAAGGAAAAATATGGGACAATTGATTCATACTTTTACAGTTGAAAGCACAGATGAGATTATACCTAAGGTTAAGCAAGATTATGGCGATAAAGCTTTGATAGTAACTAATAAGCAAATTCGTCCAAAAACCATCAATCAAAAGCCTTTGTATGAGGTTATAGTAGCGATTGAAGAAGCTGATTATGAAGAGCATTTAAAACAAAATAATTTACCTATGTCACCAAAGAAAAAACCAAATACAGCAAGTTTTCCTGAGGCTAAAATTCAAGCTCCAAAACTTGAAGATGAAAAAAAAGAAGAAGATGTAGTGCTTGATTTTTCTTCAAAAGCTAAGCAAAAACCTATTAATCCTTATTTAAATACAAGCAAAAAAGATGATAATTTTTTAAATTTAAAAAATAAACTTTCTCAGGTTAGTTCAGAAATTAGCAAGGTTTCAAACTATCAAGATTTTTCTATGCCAAATCCAAATTATGATAAAAAAATTGAAGCCTTTGAAAAGCAAATGAATAAGCTTAATGATAAAATGAATTTGCTTGTGGATATGATGTGGGATGATAAGGCAGATTTACGCAAAGAATTAGCTATACCACCTGAGTTTGCAAGTATTTATAAGCAAGCTAAGGCAAGTGGCATGCAAGAAGCGCATTTAGAAGCGATTATGAAAGCGACTATTGAAAATATGCCAAGCACTATGAAAGCAAATCAAGAAGCAGTGCAAAGATATTTTTACTCACTTTTGCGTAATATGCTTCCATGTCGTTTAGAAAGTGAAATTAAAAAACAAAAAATCATGATGTTAGTAGGCCCAACAGGAGTGGGTAAAACTACTACTTTAGCTAAACTTGCTTTTCGCTATGCTTATGGAGATAGACGCTATAAAACCGGTATTATAACTCTTGATACTTATAGAATAGGCGCAGTAGAGCAACTTTTCCAATATGCTAAGATGATGAAACTTCCTATTATTGATAGTATAGAGCCAAATGACTTAGATGATGCGATTAGAAGTTTAAATACTTGTGAGGTTATTTTAGTAGATACAACCGGAAATTCACAGTATGATAAAGCAAAACTTGAAAAAACAAAAGAATTTTTATCGCATTCTAATGCGCAAATTGATGTAAATTTGGTACTTTCAGCAAATACAAAATATGAAGATTTATTAGAAACTTATAATAATTTTTCATTTTTAAATATAGACACTTTAATCATTACCAAATTTGATGAAACAAAAGTATTTGGAAATGTATTTTCTTTACTTTATGAAACTAGCACTCCGATGAGCTTTTTTTCCATAGGTCAAGAAGTGCCTGATGATATAGAAGTGGCTAATAGTGACTTTTTAGTGCGTTGTGTGTTAGAAGGTTTTAGAAGGGATAAAAATGAGTAATCAAGCAGAAAAATTAAAAGATCTAGTAAAAAATGAAAACTCAAATGTAAAACATACTCATTTTATCGCAGTTACTAGCGGTAAAGGTGGGGTTGGAAAAAGTACTTTTAGTGCAAATTTGGGCAACATCCTAGCTAAAAATGGTTATAAAGTAGGGCTTTTTGATGCAGATATTGGGCTTGCAAATTTAGATGTGATTTTAAATGTGCGTGTGGAAAAAAACCTTTTACATGTTTTAAAGGGTGAATGCTCGCTAGAAGATATTTTAATAGAAGTAAAACCAAATTTATGGCTTATCCCGGGTGAAAGTGGCGATGAAATTTTAAAATATAATGATAAAAATATTTACGAGAGATTTTTAAATCAAACAAGCATTTTAGATGATTTAGACTTTTTAATCATTGATACAGGAGCAGGTATAGGTGGCAATATAGGAAATTTCTTAGAAATGTCTGATGAGGTTATTGTCATCACTGTGCCTGATCCTGCTGCGATTACCGATGCTTATGCTACTATAAAAACCACTTCAAAAACTAAAGAAAATTTATTAATGGTATTTAATGTAGTTAGGAATGAAAATGAGGCTTTGAGAATTTTTGATAATATTAAAAAAGTAGCAGATATTAACATTAAGCATAATTTAAATTTAGAATTTTTAGGATTTTTAGGTCAAAGTAAAGATATTAGTTCTAGTATTAAAAAAAGAACTTTATTTAGTGATGATGACACTAATGCAAGTGATGAGCTCAAAGCCATAGCTTCTAAGCTTTTGTATAGGTTGGAACAAAAAGTGCTTAATAATGTGGGAGATAAAAGCATTATGAGTTTTTTCAAAAAGCTTTTGGATCGTTTTTAGATTGAGGGAAAAAGATGAGACCAGAGAATTTTGTTGCTTTTTTTACTGTTTGTGGTTTTTTTATAGGATTAATGTTTACCATAGTTAATATAGAAGATGCAGTAGAGATAGTTGTATATACTTGTTTGATTACTTTTGTATTTTATGTGTTAATCCATATAGTAATTATGATTTTTGTAGATGTTAATAAAATTAGCGGTAGAAGCTTTAATAAAGAAAAATACGAAAATGAAAATAATAGTTTTATAGCAGAATTAGCCGCAAGAGAAAAGAAAATGGATTACTTGCTTGAAAAACTTCAAGAAGAGCGTGAAGACCTTAAAAAGCTTGAAAGCTCTTCAAAAAGAAAAGTAAAACATGCAGCCGCATAATGCCTATGCTTCTACGCTAAAAAAAGAGCAAGATGACTTAGTTATCTCTTATATGCCAGCATTAAGAGCTATGGCTTTTAGACTTAAAGAGCGTTTGCCTGCTAGCATTGATGTAAATGATTTAATCAGTATCGGTGTAGAGGAAATGATCAAACTCTCACGCCGTTATGATAAAGAACAAAATGATAATTTCTGGGGCTTTGCAAGAAAAAGAGTGAATGGAGCTATGCTTGATTATCTAAGAAGCCTTGATGTAATGAGTAGAAGCAATAGAAAAATTATCAAAGATATTGATGCTATTATAGATGAGTTTTATCAAGAAAATGAAAAAGAACCCGATGATGAGTATTTAGCACAAAGACTAAATTTAGAAGTAGAAAAGGTAAAAGAAGCAAGAGCAGCTCATGCTATATCGCTTGTTATGCCTTTGGATGAACAGCTAAATTGCTTTAATGATAGCAATATCATAGAACAAATAGAAAAAGAAGAATTAATCGAAAAAATCAATGCAGTTTTGGAAGAATTTAAAGAAAGAGAAAAGCTTGTAATACAGCTTTATTATTATGAAGAATTAAATTTAAAAGAAATTGCAGAGATTTTAGAGATTAGCGAGTCAAGAATTTCACAAATTCATAAGCGTTTGCTTAAGAAGATTAGAGAAAGGCTAGTTTAATGGCTGAGATACTTTCCCAAGAAGAAATTGATGCTCTTTTAGAAGTTGTTGATGATGATAGCGATGAGAGTACAGCTTCTTCGAAATTAGAAGAGCTAGAAGATAAAAGAGATATAGTAGTATATGATTTTAAGCGTCCAAATAGGGTTTCTAAAGAACAACTTCGTTCTATTAAAGGGATTCATGATAAATTAGCAAGAAATCTTGCTTCACAAATTTCATCTATGATGAGAAGTATAGTTGAGATTAAATTACATTCAGTGGATCAAATGACTTATGGTGAGTTTTTGATGTCTTTGCCTTCGCCAACAAGCTTTAACGTTTTTTCGATTAAGCCTTTAGATGGAAACTGCGTTTTAGAGATTAATCCAAGCATTGCTTTTCCTATGATAGATAGACTTTTAGGTGGTCAAGGAGAGAGTTTTGACACCTTAAGAGAGCTTACAGAAATCGAGCTCAATTTGCTTGATTCTATTTTGCGTATTATTATGCAAAGACTAAAAGAAAGCTGGATGAATGTTACTGAAATTTATCCAAGTGTTGAAGCAAAAGAATCAAGTCCAAATGTTGTGCAAATAGTTTCTCAAAATGAAATTGTTATTATGGTGGTAATGGAGATTATCATCGGAAATTCAAGCGGTATGGTAAATATTTGCTATCCGGTTGTGCATTTGGAAAGTATTTTGAGTCGTTTGGCAAATCGTGATATTATGATGGGTGAAACTTCGGCTAAAAAATCAAGAAATAAAGAACTTAAAACCTTGATCGGTCGTGCTGAGGTAATTTATGAAGCTATGCTTGGTAAGACTTTTATCAATGTAAATGAATTTTTAGATTTAAAACAAGGAGATATTTTAAAGCTTGATAGAAGTGCAGATGATAAAGCTATAGTAGCTATTGATAAAAAAGAAGTATTTTTAGCTCAAGTGGGGCTTCATAGATTTAGAAAGTCAATTAAAATCTTAGAACTTATCAAAACTGATAAAGATGAGATTAAAGAAATGCTTGAAAAATATGAAGATGAAAGAAGAGCAAAAGCAAATTCGTATGATGATAATGAAGAACTAGAAGAGGAAGACGATGATCAATGATTTTTTAGGCATATTCGTCAATGAATGTGTAAGTACAATAGAAGGTTTAACAGGAAAAAGTGCTGAATTTAGTGAGTATTATGAGTATGATGTAAATTCTCAAGATTCTATGACTCCACCACTAGTTAGTGCTACTTTTAGCGTTAATAATGAAATGAAAATTAAAATCCTAGCCAGTGCAGTTTTAATGAGTGCAATTGGTGAGTGGATGATGGGAGAAGAAGAAATCTCCAAAAACAGTGAGCTTAATGAAGATGAAATGGATGCTGCTAAAGAAGCTATACAAAATATCATCTCAGCATTTTCTACAACCTTAGGCGCGCAAAAAGAAATTCCAAAAATGGAGTTTAGCCTAGAAAATTGTGAATTTGTTGCAGATAGTTTAGAACTTGGTGGTTTTCATAAACTATATTTATATAATGTAAAAATAGCTGATTTAGAAGAAAAAATTTCTTTGGTTTTTGATGAAAAAATTTATAAGATTTTAACCAAAACTGACTTAGAAGAAATTGTAGCAACAAATGAAGATCATACGCAAGATCATAAGGCCTTGGCTAATGTAGAAGAGCTAAGAAATATCGGTTTGATCATGGATGTGCGTTTACCTATAAGAGTGCGTATAGGTAGTAAAAAAATGCTTTTAAAAGATGTTTTAACTATGGATATAGGTTCGGTTATCGAGCTTGATCAATTAGCAAATGATCCTTTAGAAATTTTAATAGGTGATAAAAAAATCGCTTATGGGGAAGTGGTTATCGTAGATGGAAACTTTGGAGTGCAAATTACTGAGATAGGCTCTAAAAAAGAAAGATTAGAACAACTAAGATGAAAGAATGTATTATTGAGGACGTTGCTCATCTTAAAGAATTAGAAAAAATTCAAAAAGGCATAACTTTTTTTGGTTCTGCACGCTTAAAAGAAGATAATGAGTATTGTATTTTGGCTTCAAAATTAGCCCAAAAGTTAGCAGATCTTGGTTATAGTATCATCAGTGGTGGTGGCGGTGGTATTATGCAAGCTGCAAATTATGGGGCTATGCAAAGTCAAGCTTCACATTTAAAGTCTTTTGGATTTAATATACATTTACCATTTGAGCAAAAAGCAAATGACTTTTTAGAGTATAATATCACTTTTAAGAGCTTAGCCATTCGCAAAATGGCTCTTATTCAAAAGAGTCTAGCTTTTGTGATTTTCCCAGGCGGCTTTGGAACATTAGATGAATTTTTTGAAATTCTTACTCTTAAACAACTTAGTTTTAAAAAGGATGTTCCTATTATTTTAGTTGGGCAAAAATTTTGGCAACCTCTTGATGAATTTATCAAAACTTCTTTGCTAGAACTTGGAACTATATCTAAAAATGATGAGTTAAAGTATAGTATAAGTGATGATTTGGATGAAATTATAAGAATGATAAAGGAAAAAGATGAAAATTCTTGTTGCGATGAGTGGGGGTGTAGATAGTACTGTAACTGCTTATAAATTAAAACAAGCAGGACATGAGATCATAGGTTGTTATATGAAGCTTCATGGAAAAGCTAATTATCATGAAGAAAATATACAAAAAGTTGAAAAAGTTGCTAAATTTTTAGACATTAAATATCATATTTTAGACTTACAAGAAGACTTTAAAAATCAAGTTTATATGCCTTTTGTTAATACTTACAAAGAAGGAAAGACGCCAAATCCTTGTGCTTTGTGTAATCGTTTTATCAAGCTTGGCAAGCTTTTAGAATTTGCTAAGAGTTTGGGTTGTGAAAAATTAGCCACAGGTCATTATGCAAGGATAGAAAATGGTTTGATTAAAACTGCAGTTGATGAGAGTAAGGATCAAAGCTATTTTTTAGCAAATGCAGAGAAAGAGGCTTTAGGGTATTTGATTTTTCCTCTTGGAGAGATGAAAAAAGAAGATGTGAAAAAATTTGCTTCTACAATCGATGTTTTAAAATCTTTTGCAACACAAAAGGAAAGTTCTGAGATTTGTTTTGTAGAAGATACTTATGTGCAAGTTTTAGATCAGTTTATGGATACTAAAATTCCAGGTATTGTAAGAGATAGTAGTGGAAAAGAAGTAGGAAAACACGAAGGTTATATGCACTATACCATAGGTAAAAGAAGAGGTTTTGAAGTGCGTGGGGCTCATGAGCCACATTTTGTATTAAAAATTGATCCTAAGAAAAATGAAATCATAGTGGGTAAAAAAGAAGAGCTTAAGATAAGTGAATTTAAACTTGATAATATTAATTTATTTATCGATGCTAAAGAGTTAGATTGTGAAGTAAAAATACGCTATAGATCAAGATCAACCCCATGTAAAGTTTTGATTAATGAAGATAAAAGTGCAAAAATCATCTTACAAGAGTCTGTTTATGGGCTTGCTAGCGGACAAATGGCAGTATTTTACGATAAAGATTTAGTGCTTGCAAGTGGATTTATAAATTAATGCTAAAGGTTTTTCCTTTGGCGTTCACCCTTTATACTAACTTTTTTTAAAAATTAAAATTATTTTATTGTAATAAAAAATAAGAAAATTGTGGTTGAGGTTTTTCTAAGATAGATTAAGCAAATCTTGTCTTAGAAAAATTATATTGCATTTGATAGGTTGATCTTATTCAGTCATATCAACAATTGCTCCACTATTTTGACATCTTTCTTTATTCCATTTTCTTGTATCACACATGCCATAAACTATTTCATGTTTATTCAAATCGCCATTTTTATAGTTGATATAAACAACATCTCCATATTCTATTTCGCCTCTTGCAACTTCTTTAGCTAATTCATCTTGAGTCGGTTTTATCTCTTCAAAATCTTCAGCTACTTCAGGGTGTTTTTCTTTTAAAGCATTTAAATCAACATCTTTAAGGCTTTTTATCACAACATTAGAGCCATAATCTTTTTTTAAAGTTTTAATGAATAAATCATAACCACCTTTAGAACCTCTACTTGAATCATATTTATAATCTACTCCATTAGCACATGCTATAAAAGAAATTAATGCTAAAGCGCCAAACATTGTTTTTTTAATCATTTTTTATCCTTTTTGTTTTAGTTTGTGAAGTTTATCATAAATGAAGTTAAATCAAAAAATTACGAATTAAAATATCTCCATAATACTTATATCAAACCATAAAAGATCAAATTTAAGTAAAATTCCATAAATCACAGCACTAAATAATCCTGCGAAAATTCCTGCTAAAACATCATCTAGCATTACACCTAAACCGCCTTTGGTTTTTTTGTCAATTTTACCTATGATAGAAGGTTTTGTAATATCAAAAAATCTAAACAAAACAAAAGAAAGCAAAAAAGTAAAAACACTTTGTCCACAAATTGCCAAAGCTAAAAACACTCCTACAACTTCATCTATTACAATATGCTTATCATCATGTATACCTGTTTGTTTTTCGTATTGATCGATGATTTTTATAGAGATTAAAAAAAGCAAAATTGCAAGTAAGATCAAGGTTCCTATACCCAAATACCTTAAAATAAAAAAAGCAGGAATTAACGCTGCTATTGTGCCAAAAGTTCCTGGGGCTTTATTGACACTACCTGAATAAAAAAAAGTTAAAAATAATTTTTGCATGATTACACCATATATGACATTTGATGGAGTTTTATAAGTTGCTCATAAAATTCTTTATCGCCTCTATATTCTAAAATACCATGCGTAGGGAAAAGATTGCTATAGATATTTTGTTTATTATGGAAACGATTTGGAAAAAGCTCTGATAAAATCAAAGCAGAAATTTCTCTTCTTATAAAAACTGCTGGTGGAATGATACCAAGTCTGAGTAAATTTTTTAAAGAATCGCCATGATATTTCATATGATGATGAGCTCCATGTGGGCATGATTTGGTACTTACTATCATTTTACACTCATCACAAAATACAAATTCAGGAAGTATAGTTACTTCTATATTGTAATCTTTTGCAAAATCATCAAGTACAGTAAAGGCTCTGTTTTGATTAAAATACATTCCAAGCCCTGCGTGATTTTGTCCTACAAAAAGTTTATTACAATCAAAACTTTTAGCCAAAGCACACTCAAGCACCGGATTTAAATGCGAGGCAAAAATTTTGATATTATGTAAAGGTATGAGTAAAACTCTAGAGGATGGTAAATAATTTTGCGCAAAAACATCAAAGCAACGCTTTTTAAGTTTTAGATTTAAACCATTACTTTCATAAGATTCTATAAGGAAAATAATTACTAGATCAGATTGCTCTATAGCCCATCTTAAAATTCTTTCATGCGCTCTATGAAAAGGATCAAAGCTTGAAACAATAGCAGTGATATTAGAAGGGTTTAATCTTTTTTTGATTTTTTCAAAATCTTCTTTTATAGCCTTGATACGATTGTGATAAATTTCAAATTCACCACTAATGCAAATTTCTCCAAAATCATCAATCAAGCATGTATTAGGTGTAAAAATATCATTAATATTTTTATCGTTTTTAAATTTACTTTCTAAGATGATGTGGCCTACTATTTGATCATTGCATACAAAATCTATTTTGTCTTTAACTTTGGCATTTTCTATGATTTTTTTGTTTTCATTGTGTGGAGCAAAAGTTAAGGCATAGGGAAATTTATATCCGTTTATTGCTTCATTTTTTAAAAATTCATCTCTTTCTTGTTCGTTCATCAATTTTGTAAAAGAACCAAAAATTCCTTCTTTAATGAAACATAAAACTTCGTATTCTTCTTCTGAGATTATAATGCTATTTTTTCTTTGTAATGCCATATTTTTTCCTTTTTTCCCATAAAGATTTTCTTGAAATTCCTAATTTTTTGGATAAATCCGTATCAGGAAAGATATTTTGATAACTAATGATAATATGCTTAACATAATCATCAATGGTTAAAATTCCATTACTTTCAAAACTTTTTTCATCTTCACCTAGCTCTAAAATTTGAAAATTGCTATGCTCAATATTCGTACTTGTATGTATAATAACAGCCTTTTTTAAAGCAAGGTTTAACACCTTTTCTTTTTCTAAAGGCTTTAGGGTCTGAAAATTAACCAAATAATACAAAGAATTGTCTTTGAAAATTTTATCTAAATTTTGCTGGTGTGAAAGATCTATATAAACATTTGCGATGTTGTGCTCATTAGTATAATTAAATACAAAATGATCAGCAAAAATTTGATTATTAGTTTTTAAAATCAAAGGTAATTTGAATTTTTTATAATCAAAAGTTGGTAGTTTTGCTGTTTCAAATTTATGTTTTAAATATGCTTGATAGGTGCTATTTAGCATAGTGATTTTTTTAAATTCTTGAAAATGCTTAATCTTGCGCATTAATTCTTCTATCATGAAAGGTTTTTGTATGTAATCACTAGCACCAGATTTTAAAGGAGCTAAAACAGTATCTGAACTTATGTAAGATATGAGTAAAATAATGATTTTATGCTTAAAAATTTCTATAATATGTTCAAAATTAGCCATACTAGTAGAAAGCAAAATGATTTCATAATCATGATGAGTCAGCTCATTAACATTTGCGATAATATCACAATCATAACCTATAGAATTAAGCTTTGATCCTATGCTTTGGGCTAAATAAAATTCATTTTCTACTATTAAAACTTTCATAATTTCATCCAATCAAAATATTTTAAATTTACACTTGCTAAAACAGCAATCCCTTCTTTCCTTCCTACAAAACCTAGATGTTCTGTAGTGGTAGCTTTGATATTGATTTTATTTGGTGTGGTTTTTAATGTTTTAGCGATATTAAAAGCAATAGCTTCTTTAAAATCTTTCATTTTAGGTGTTTGGGCTATGATGGTAATATCAGCATTTACAAGCTCAAAACCATAATTTTGCACTAAAATATAAGCACTTTGTAATAAAAGCATAGAATCAGCGTTTTTATACTGCATATCATTATCTGGGAAAAGTTCACCAATATCTCCAAGCCCTGCTGCACCCAAAAGCGCATCAATTAGCGCATGAGCTAGCACATCTCCATCAGAATGAGCTTTTAAACCCATATTTTCATGCACTTTTACTCCACCTAAAAGTAAGGCTCTTTGCTCTCCAAATTCATGCACATCAAAGCCATTTCCATTAAAAATATCCCAAGATGGTTTTGGTAAATTTAAGCTTTTCAAATCTTCTTTAAAGGTGATTTTTTTAGCTAACTCATCACCTTGCACATACCAAATTTTACCACCAATAGCTTGTATAGCTGTGCTATCATCAGTGAAGTTTGAGCTTTGTTCTAAAGCTTTTTTTAACATACTTGTGCGCGAAAGTTGAGGGGTTTGTATGAGTTTGATTTTATCTCTATCAATAGCTTCTTGAGCATAAATTGTAGTATCGCTTACTTTTAAAACAGGTGTAATACAATCAGCTTTGTCATGATTTTCTATGATATTGTTAAAAAGATTTTTAGAAATCAAAACCCTTGCAACATCACTAACTAAAACATATTCACTCTCAATCATACTTAAAGCATTGAGTAAAGATTGTGCTCTAGTTACACCACCTTGGACAAATTTATATTCAGGGGCAAATTTTTTCATATAAGAAATATTACCAGAAGTAACAACTATTTGTTTAAAAGGATAAAAAGAACTTAAATTTTTAGTAGCATAAAGCCATAAAGGTTGTTCGCCTAGTCGTAAAAACTGCTTTTTTACCGGAGCATTAAATCTTGATGATTCTCCAGCAGATAGCATAATCAAGGAAATATCTAACATTTGTTACACCCTAATTTCTTATTAATGTTACGATATTATACACCATAAAAGCCAAAATTTATATTTATGTTAGTAGAATTAATCATTTTAAATAATAAGGAGAAAAATTGAAGGAAAAAATCGAAGAAAGACTAAAACAAGTTATATATCCAGGCTTTAAAAAAGATATAGTTAGTTTTGGTTTTGTAAAAAAAATTGAATCAAACGAAAATCAAGCTCATATAGTAGTTGAAATTGTTTCAGCTAATGCTCAAATCGCACAAGAGCTTAGACTAAACATCGCAAATGCTTTAAAAGATTTAAATTTAGAGCTTAATTTAGAAATCATTCAACCAAAAATTCCTGAAGAAAAAAGCAATTCAAGAAGTGGTAAAAATATCGCTCCACAAATTAAAAATTTCCTTATGATTTCAAGCGGTAAAGGTGGGGTAGGTAAAAGTACTACAACTTTAAATTTAGCGATTTCTTTAGCTAAAATGGGCAAAAGAGTAGGGCTTTTGGACGCAGATATTTATGGGCCAAATATACCAAGAATGCTAGGTGAGAGTAAAAGCAAGCCTGAAATTGTAGGTCAAAAAATTCGTCCTATTTTATCTCATGGGGTTTATATGATGAGTATGGGTGTGCTAATAGAAGAAGGTAAAGGTTTGATGTGGCGTGGTTCTATGATTATGAAAGCAATTGAGCAACTTTTAGCTGATGTGCTTTGGCCTGAACTTGATGTATTATTGCTTGATATGCCTCCAGGAACTGGTGATGCACAAATTACCCTAGCTCAAAGTGTGCCAGTGAGTGCAGGTGTGTGTGTAAGTACTCCTCAAGTAGTGTCTTTAGATGATAGCAAAAGAGCGCTAGATATGTTTGAAAAATTACACATTCCTGTTGCGGGTATTATAGAAAATATGAGTGGCTTTTTATGTCCTGATAATGGCAAAGAATATGATATCTTTGGTAAAGGCACCACAGAAGAAATGGCAAAAGCTTATAAATGTGAAGTTTTGGCTCAAATTCCTATCGAAATGAGTGTAAGAGAAGGTGGAGATAGTGGTAAGCCTGTAAGTTTTTATATGCCTGAGAGTGTAAGTTCAAAAAGATATTTGCAAGCTGCTGAAAAAATTTGGGAATTTATAGAAAAAGTTAATCAAGAAGGTAAAGTAGATAATTCAGCTATTCAACCTGTAATGAATGGCAAAAGTGCGTGCTCGCAATAAGGAGAAAATATGCCAATAGAAAGTAAAGAAGAATTTTTAAATTTAATCAAGCAAATCGAACAAAGGATTAATTATAAAAAGCCTAAAGCTTTTGCTATAGCAAGGCTTGATCTAAGTCAAGTTGATCCTAGTAAAAAACTTCAAGCCAATTTTGGTGTGATTAATTTTGAGCAAAATTATGCTGCTGCAGCTGTTATGTTCGAAGCTTTTTTTAGAAGAGGGGTTGATGTTGACTTTAACGAAAGTGAGTTTGTGGCTACTTTGATTAAAGAAGATTTGGATTTTGCACTTGAATGTTTTGCGCCATTTTTGCAAGAGCAAGGCCATAAAAATATAGAAGCAATCAAAGCAGCAAAGGAAAATTTTAGAGAAAATGCTTTTTCTTTTGTTTGTATTTTTGAAGATGAGGCACCAAAAAGTTTAGAAAGTGTGTATTTAAAACTTTATTTGCTTTCCAATAAAAAAGTACCTTTAAGAAGTTTAAATTTAACAGGCGCTTTTGGGATTTTACCAAATGTTGCATGGAGCGATAATAAGCCTATTGATTTAGACTTTTTAAGAGAAAATGAGATTGATTTAAAAATGAGTGGAAGGTATCCAAGGATTGATTATGTAGATAAATTTCCAAGATTTTTAGCTCATGTTATTCCTGAGGATAATACTAGAATTTTAGAAAGCTCTAAAGTAAGAATGGGTGCGGTTTTAGCTGCAGGCACTACTATAATGCCAGGGGCTGCTTATGTGAATTTTAATGCAGGTACAACTGGAGCTTGTATGGTAGAAGGACGTATTAGTTCTTCAGCTGTTGTTGGCGAAGGTAGTGATGTAGGAGGCGGTGCTTCTATACTTGGTGTTTTAAGTGGTACAAGTGGTAATGCTATTAGCATCGGTAAAGCTTGTCTTTTGGGTGCAAATTCGGTTACTGGAATTCCTTTAGGGGATAATTGTATCGTTGATGCGGGTATTGCTGTTTTAGAAGGGACTAAATTTGCTTTAAAAAATAAAGAAGAACTTCAAAAAATCAATCCTGATTTTAAATTTGATAAAGATATATACAAAGGTTTAGAATTAGCAGGATTAAATGGTTTACATTTTAGACAAGATTCTCAAAGTGGAGTGATGATAGTAGCTTTTAATAAAAAGGCTGTAAAACTTAATGAAGATTTGCATTAATTCTTAGCCCTTGTGGGTTAAGAATTTTAATAATTCATGTAGTTTATAAATACACATGCTGGGATGATGTTTAATGCTTCCTGTGTGTAGTAAAATCTCCTTGCTATCTTTTTTATAAAGCTTTTGCACAAAATTAAAATTCCACCATTTGTAAGTTTTGAAATTTAAATTATGGGTGGTATTTATATGAAAATTTATATAAGAAAGATTTTGAAAGTTTTGGTTTAAACCAGGTGCTTGAAAGGCATAGACTTCTTTTACCACGCTAGGAAAGGTTCTTGCAAAAGCTTGAGCTAGATATCCTCCTAAAGAATGTCCTATAATGATGAGATTTTTATCAATGGTATATTTTTGTTTGAGTTGATTATAAAAATACTGCATGGATTGAATTTGACCTTTTGGAGTTTTGTTAAGTAAAATCAAAAAATCACTATAAAGATCTTTAAAATCAAAACACAAAGGATTTAAATCACTCCCTGCAAAGGCTAAAATATAGTTTTTTCTTTTTTTATCATAAATAAAACTAGCCCTAAAACCCATTTTAGATTGAGGGTGTGTTTCGTTGATGTGTTCAAGTATTTCATAATTTTTTACAAATTTTAAAGCTAAAAATGCATTGTTTAAACCACCTACGGGGATTTTTTCTTTTTTATAAAAAGGATTAGTTAAAGCTTTTATAATGGCTTTGTGTTTTTGCAAGCCTTCTTTTTTTAAGCTTTGATTTAAATATGCATTAGCACAATAAGCTACCAAACTATAATCATATAATTTTTGCAATAAATCGATATTTTTTTCAAAATGAGTACGAAGTTTTAATAAGAGTAGTTTTTCTTGGGAAGTTAAATTTGTTTTTTGACTTAAAGCAATAAAGCTTTGCAAGTCAAAAAACATTATAAATTCTTACATAGAGCAAGTATTTTGGATAGTTGAGTTAAGCATCCAAAGAACTTTTTCATATTTTGCAATATTCTCTTGAGCAAATGCTGCTGTTGTAGTATCACTTGCTTTTTCAGCTTCTTCATTTAGCTTTTTAAATTCAGCCAAAAGATACTTATAATCTTCTCTAATAAGTTCTAAAACTTCTACTGGAGTAAAGCAATCTTTTTGAGCCTTAGGTGCTTTTGCATTTTCTAGTAATGTTTTTGAGCAAACGATAGCTTTTTCTCCTAGTTGTAAAGCTCTCTCAGCGCAATCATCAAAAAGCTCTGCCATTTCTTCATAAGCTTTTTCTGTATATTCGTGAATTGAGAAAAATTGTAAACCTTTTACATTCCAGTGATAATTATGAAATTTAATCCATAAACTATGAGCATCCGCTTGTAATTGTAATAATTGTTTTGTTACTGACATGTTATCTCCTTTTTTTATTTTTAAAATTATAACATAAAATTCTTAAATAATAATAATTATTATCTAATAAATTTTAATGTTAGTAATTATTATATTTTCATTATACTCTTTTTTTACAATAAAGCAAATTTATTTACTTAACATATTTTTGAGTATTAATTTTCCTACCTCTACACCAGGTTGATCATAAGTATTAATTCCAAGCATAATGCCACATGCAGAAGTAAATAACTCATAATAATACATCAAATACCCACAATGATAAGCATCTAATTTTTCAAGTTCTATGATATCAACGCTTAAATTTTCAGCAATTAATGCATGCATGGTTGCATCACATTGCGCGTTTAAAAGATCATGCAAATTAACCTCATTAGTAAAATCACAATTTTGCAAATGATTAAAGCTTATGTTTGGGATACTAGGAGATTTTTGACTATCTTTGATTTTTAAAAAAGTAACAGTTTTATCTTTAGGTCCATCCATGATAAGTTGTAAAAAGCTATGCTGATCTCTAGCGCCAATTAAAGCAATAGGAGTTAAACCGATGCGTTTAAAGCCTTGTTTTTTACCTAGACTTTCAGCAATTAGTTGAATATACCATTCATTAAAACCTTTAAAAGCATCTCCATAAGAAAAAAGCACATTAATATGCGCACTTTTATGCGTGCAATAATGATAAGCCTTTTGCAAAATTTGATCACATTTTTTTTCAAAAAAATCCACATAACAAGCTTTTGCACCTTCTAATAAGGCTTTAGTATCATACCCACAAAAGCTCAAGGGAACAATACCAATAGCAGATAAAACACTAAATCTACCACCGACATTTTTAGGTATAAAAAAGCATTTTATGTTTAATTCTTCACCTAGTTTATGAAGTTTTGATTCAAAATCAGTAATAAACACAAAGTTTTCGTGTAAATTTTCATTTTTAAAATCAAAATGAGCAATGATGAGTTTAAATAAAGAAATCACCTCTATGGTTGTACCTGATTTGCTTGCTATAATGAAAAGTGTTTTTTGGGGATTTATTTTTTGCATAGTTTGGGTAAAAGTATGCGAGGAAGTATTGTCAATAATAAAAAGTTTTTTTTCTTCTATTTGATCAAATAAAAGCTCTTTTAAAGCTTTAACTCCACAACTTGATCCACCCATACCTACTAAAACGATATTTTCTATATGTGTTTTAGTAGCGATAAATTCTTTACTTTCTTTGATTAAATCAAAGCTTGTATCTACTAAGTGATAATACCCTATATCGCCACTTTCTAACTCATCATTCATTCTATTTGCATAAGCGGTGATTTTTTTAAAATCTTGGGTTTTAAAAAATAAAGTATTATTTAGCATTTTTACTTTTCTCATAAAAATAATTTGTCGCTTCCACAAAGCCTTCTACGCTTCCACAATCAAATCTTTTTCCTTTAAATTTATAAGCTAAAACCATATTATTAGTTGCTTGTGAAAGTAAGGCATCAGTTAGTTGAATTTCTCCATTTTTACCTGCTTTGGTATTTTCTAAAATGCCAAAAATATCAGGCGTTAAAATGTATCTTCCTATGATAGCTAAGTTACTTGGAGCATCTTTTGGATCGGGTTTTTCTACCATAGAATTTACCATGATTAAATCCTCCTCCACAGCATTTCCTGCTATAACCCCATAGTTTGAAACTTGATCAGCTTCAACTTCCATCACAGCTATAACAGAGCAGCGGTATTTTTCATAAATTTTTACCATTTGAGCTAGGACATTTACCCCATCTTCATTTACGCATAAATCATCTGCTAAAATTACCCCAAAAGCTTCATCTTGCACTAAAGGCTTTGCTTTTAAAACCGCATCTCCTAAGCCTTTCATTTCATTTTGTCTTGTAAAAGTAAAGGTACAACGATCTATGAGTGTTCTTATTTCACTTAAAAGATATTCTTTTTTAGTGCCTGCAATTTGGTGTTCAAGTTCATAAGAAATATCAAAATAATCTTCCAAAGCTCTTTTTCCACGCCCTGTAACAAAACCCATAGTTTCCATACCAGCTTCTAAAGCTTCATCCACACCATAGTGAATTAAAGGTTTTGTCAAAATTGGTAGCATTTCTTTAGGTAGGGTTTTTGTAGCAGGTAAAAATCTAGTACCATAACCTGCTGCAGGAAAAATACAAGTTTGAAGCATAGTTTATCCTTAAATTTTTATAAGTTGTTTTGATTATAATTTTATTTAAATATTATAACTAATTTAAGGAAAAAATGAAAACCATTGATCAAATTTATCAAGCAAAAATAGAAATCAAAAAATCAACTTTTTTGTCTTTTTTATGTCCTTTTGAAGATTTTCAAACTTTAATGCAAAAGCTAAGAAATGAGCATTTAAAAGCCGTGCATTTTGTATATGCTTATCGGTATTTAAATGAATTTGATCAAATCATAGAAGATAAAAGCGATGATGGTGAGCCAAAAGGAACTTCTGCAATGCCTTGTTTGAATGTCTTAAGAGGGGCTTTGCTTGTTAATTGCGCGGTGATTGTGGTGCGTTATTTTGGAGGGATTAAACTTGGTACAGGTGGTCTTGTAAGAGCTTATAGTGAAGCTACAAATGAAGCTATTTTAAATGCAACGCTTTTAGAATTTGAAGCTAAAAATATTTTAAATTTAAACATTCCTTTTCATCTTTATGCAAGATTTGAGCATTTTTTAAATAAAAATAACATTTCTTATGAAAAAAAATTTCAAGAAAATGTTGAACTGGTTTTAAGCGTTAATGCAAAAGAAGAGGAGGAATTTAAAAAATTTGCAAAAGAGTTTGAATTTAGCGGACTTGTTTGGAAGTAAGCGTTTGCTTACTTCATTTTTATAAAGAACTTAAAAGATCTTTTACCATATCTTTTTGTGGTTCTTGTTTGTCTTCTATATTAGCTTGCATAGGAGTTTCGTTTTGTCCTCTAAAACGATAATTATAAATATTTGACATATTTGAGCTAAAAATTCCTGTGCTAAATTGATCTTGACTCATAGCTTTTGAAAAAAGCTCATCAAGTTTTATACTTTGCTCGTTTAAATTTTCACTATTGTTTTGACTAAGTAAAGACATAAAGTCTTCATTAGCTCCTTGAGTGCTTTTATAAGCACTACTTTGACCATATCCATACTCTTTAACCGATAAATTATCATGGTTAACTTGCATGCTTTCTCCTTTCAAAATATTACAAGGAAAAAACAAGCAAAAATCATTCCTTAATCGCCATGAGTTGGGTAGTATTCAGCTTCTATTTCATTGTTTTTAATAAACTCTTCTCTAGCTTTATTACAGCGTTCATCTCTTAGTTTTCTATAAGCATTTCTACTTTCTAATTCTTTAGAAGTTAAAGGGCGATCTTCTAAAAATGAAATGTGAAAATAAGTATCATCTTCTTTGCTGAATTTTTCATAAAATTCAACATAGTCAAAATAATCTTTTTCACTTTGAAAATCAATACTTTCTTCTACATAAATAGTTGGGCCAAAACCTCTGTGATTTTGAGTAAAATGTCCAAAACCAGCTGCATATTTTATCTTAAACGAATTCATTCTAAACCTCCTAAAAATTCGTCATAACTTCCTTTAAAGTCTGTTAGTTTTCCATCTTCTAAAAACCATATACGATTAGCAAAAGCACTAATTAGTTCTCTATCGTGGCTTATGCATATCACACAACCTTTGAAATTATACAAGGCTTCGCCTAATGCAATGATACTTTCAAGATCTAAATGATTATCCGGTTCATCTAAAAGCAAGAAATTTCCGCGTTCTAACATTAATTTTGAAAGCATTAAGCGGTGTTTTTCACCCCCGCTTAAACTAGAAGCCATTTTTTCTTGATCGCTTCCGCTAAAGAGCATTCTACCAAGACATTTGCGAATTTCATCCAAATCTTTGAATTTTTCACTCATTAGCCATTCATAAAGTTTCAAATCTTCATTAATTAAATTCGTTGTATCTTGTGAAAAATATCCCATTTCTATGGTGGCACCAAGGTGAATATGACCACTATCAGGTTCTAATTTTGATGCGATGATTTTAGCTAAAGTGCTTTTTCCAACACCATTTGCGCCAATTAAGGCTATTTTATCACCTTTTTCTAATTTTAATTCTAAATTTTCAAATAAAGTTTTATCATAAGCCTTGCTAATACCTTTTAATTCTAAAACTTCATTTCCTATTTCTCTATTTGTTCTAAAAACTATACTAGGATCACGCCTGCTTGAAGTTTTAATCTCTTCTAGTTCAAGTTTTTCTAAAGCTTTAGCCCTACTTGTAGCTTGTTTGGCTTTTGAAGCATTAGCGCTAAAACGGCGTATGAAATTTTCTAATTCTTCTCTTTCTTTTAAAGTTTTATCGCGTTTGAGTTCAGCTTGTTTAGCAAGTAAGGTTGAAGCCATATACCAATCATCATAATTTCCAGCAAAATCACGTATTTGTTTAAAATCTACATCTAAAATTCTTGTACAAACTTTATTTAAAAAATGTCTATCATGGCTAATTACTACTAAAGTTCCCTCATGTCTTAAAAGCTCATTTTCAAGCCAAGAAATAGCTTCTAAATCAAGGTTGTTTGTAGGCTCATCTAAAAATAATACATCAGCACCTAAAAATAATACTTGAGCTAATAAAACTTTAAATTTATCCGCACTTTGTAAAGTACTCATGAGAGCATTAAAATCTTTTATATTTAAAGAACTAAGAATTTTTTCACATCTAAGCTCGCAATCATAGTTTGGATCTTCTTCTGCTGTTATGATTTCAAGCTCGCTTAATCTATCATTGATTTCATCGGTAAATTCTTCACTCATATAAAGTTTTTCTTTTTCTTTTAGTGCATCGTATAATCTTTTATTTGCACACATTACCGCATCTTTGATAGTGTAATTTTCAAAAGCAAATTGATCTTGTCCTAACACTGCGATTTTTAAATTTGGATCTATACAAATTTCTCCACTGCTTGATTCTATTTCACCTGAGAGAATTTTTAAAAAGGTTGATTTTCCTGCGCCATTTGCGCCTATAAGTCCATATCTTTCACCACGGTTTAATTTTAAATTTACATCTTCAAATAAAAGCTGGTTCGCAAAACGCATAGTGAGATTTTTTACTTCTACCATTAATATCCTTAAAATATTTTTGCTATAATTTTAACAAAAAAAGGTTTATTATTTTGGATTTTTCGTATTTATTGTTAAAAACATTGCCTAGTATGACTTTGGTTTTTAATATCTTAGCTTTATTTTTAGCTTATTTTTTTAAGCAAAATAAGATTTTTTTCTTACTTTTGTTGATTTTATGTGCTAGAGCTTTATCTTTAGTAGCAAGTGAGTATCAAGCGCATTTGTTTATCTCGGTATTTTTGCCTTTTTCTTTTGTACTTTTTGTATTTTTACAAGATAGCAAACTTGTTTTTGAAAGAATTAATCTCATTAAATTTGCATATTTAGCCTTTATGGGTTTTGTAGCGTTAATACTTAGTACAAGTACTAATTTTAATGCAAGCATTACAAGCGAAATTTTTGGTCTTTCGATACAATTTTTTAAGCCTATTAGTGAGTTAAGTTTTTGTGTGTTTTGGGCGGGAATGATATTTTTATTATTTTCGTATTTTAAAAACAATGATTTTCATTTCTTACTTGCTTATATGGGCTTGAGTGTGCAGTTTTTATTTTACAATAGTGTTGATTTGGGTTATTATGAATTTGCTTCTTTAGTGTTGATAGGATTTTTAGCATATAAAGCTTATAAAATAGCCTTTTTTGACACTTTAACCAATTTGCCAAATTCAAAAGCCTTAAGAAGATATGCCCAAGGGCTTGAAAATTTTCATTTAGCCTTGATTGAAGTAAAAAATATCAATGAAATTTATCATCAAAAAGGCTCAAAAATGGGCGAGTTTGTAATGTATGAGTTTGCTAGGATTTTAAAAAAAGCTTTACACGCTAGGGTTTTTAAAGATGATAAGGATTATTTTATCATTGTATTTGAAAATGAAAATATAGCTTTTGTTCAAAGTAAGCTTCAAATGCTTGAAAATTTTATGCAAAAATATAGTTTTGAATTGAAAGAGCAAAATGCAAAATTAGAAATTAAACTTTGTTTATCAAGCAAAAATGAAAACATAGAAGAAAGTTTAAAACAAGCAAAATTAGAACTTAGAAGGCAAAAGGATTAAAATGTTAGATTTGATTTTTAGAGAGTATGATATAAGAGGGCTTTACCCAAGTGAGTTGAATGAAAAAAGTGTAAAAGCTATAGGTTATGCCTTGGGTTTAGAAATGAAAGCAAGAGGTTGTGAGAAAGTAAGCGTAGGTTATGATGCAAGATATAGTGCAAATGAACTTTTTAACTATTTAATCAGTGGTTTAAATAAAGCTAATATGCAAGTTTTCAATATAGGCTTAGCACCAACTCCTATGGGTTATTTTAGCTTGTTTTTCGATGAAATTTTTGATGCAAACATCATGATAACAGGCTCGCACAACCCAAAAGAATACAATGGCTTTAAAATCACGATTAACAAAGAAAGTTTTTTTGGTGCTGATTTGAAAAAACTTTCTTTAAAAGTGCAAGAGTATTTAGAACTTGAAATCAATGATGATTTAAGATATGAAAATTATGATGTTAAAAGCTTATATATAGACTTTTTAGCTAAGCATTTTTCACATCTTAAGGGCTATAAAGAAAAAATCATTATTGATTGTGCAAATGGAGCCACTGGAGTGATTATAAAGCCTTTGGTGGAAAAATTAAATCTTAATGCACAAATTTTATTTGAAAATCCTGATGGAAATTTCTCAAATCATGCACCTGATCCAACAGAGCTTGAAAATTTACACGCATTGCAAGTTGCGCTAAAAGAAAATGAAAATGCAAAAATGGGCTTTGCTTTTGATGGAGATGGAGATCGTTTAGTAGTCGCAAGTAAAGATTATGTGTTTAAGGGCGATGAGCTTTGCTATTTATTTGCTAAAAATATAAAAAATCCTAGAGTTTTAGGTGAAGTAAAATGTTCTAAAAATCTTTTCGATGAGGTAGCTAAATTTGGTTTTATCATGATGGGTAAGACTGGGCATTCTAATATTAAAAAAATGATGAAAGAACAAAATATCGACATAGCAGCAGAGCTTAGTGGGCATATTTTCTTTAAAGATAGATATTTTGGTTATGATGATGGAATTTATGCATTTTTAAGAACTTTAGAGCTTTTAGTAAATGGTTTTGATATAGAAAAATTAGTTAAAGAATTGCCAAAACTTTATGCAAGTGAAGAGATTAAGCTTAAAGTTAGTGAGGAAAATAAATTCCAAATCATAGAAAAATTTAAAGAAAAAGTAAAAGCAAACGCTTTTGAAAATGTGCTTGATTGCAATGAAATTGACGGAGTTAGAATTACCTTTAAAGAAGGCTGGGCGCTTTTGCGTGCTTCTAATACAAGTCCATATCTTATCATGCGCACCGAAGCTACAAGCGCTGAATTTAAAGACTTTTTAGAAGCAAGAGTAAAAGAACTTTTTGAAGAAATCATAAAAGAGCTTGCATAAGTTCTTTTGCATCAATATTTTTTGTGTATAAATATGCTCTTAAGAGTTTAGGGATTTTTGCTTTTCTATAAATTTCTTTAAATTCTTTCGGCATTTTCTCACAACTTATAAAAGGAAAAATCAATACTTTTTCTTGTATATAAACAATGCCTATTTTATGTGAAATCACTCCATCGCCTTTTAAAGCTTCTTGTCTTTGTTTGGCGCTTAAAAGTACTCCAAGTTTTTTAAAGCATTTTGCGATTAAACTTTCATCTTTATGAGTGATGTAAATATTTTTAAATTCACAAATATTTTCTTCTTTTAAGTCTTTTTCTAGGTATTTAAAGCTTTTTTTTACTCCATTTGGATAAAGCTTTAAAAACTCATTAGCAAAATTTTTGCGTATGAAATTTCTAAAATATTTTTCATCATCATTACTCTCATCATGAAAATAAGTGATATTGTTTTCTTTTAGGTAGTTTGAAATTTCTTCTTTTGGAATTTCAAGCAAGGGTCTTATGATGGTAAAATATTTTCTTTTTTCAATATCTTTAAAACCAAGTAATTCTCTAAGCCCTGCACCTTTAGAAAATTGCATTAAAAACCATTCTAGTTTATCATTTAAATGATGAGCTAGTAAAAGATTATCATAAGAGTGATTTTTGCAAAGCTCTTCAAAAAACTCATAACGCAAAGCTCTTGCGCAAGCTTCGAAATTTTTTGTTATTTTGGGTGCGGTTTTGATATAAATTTTTTTATGAAAACGCTTGGCTAATTCTTTAGCACTTTGTTCTTCTTTATCGCTATTTTTGCGAGTTTTGTAGTTTATAAAAGCAAGGTCAAAATCTATGTTTTTTTCGAAAAGCATGAAAAATAAAGCACTAGAATCACTCCCGTGAGAAAACGCTAAAAGATTTCTCCCTTGCTTTAAATGATTTAAATATTTGCTATCAATCATCAAGCTTTCTTAAAGCTTTTGCAATGAGTTTTTTATCTAAGCTCTGTGTGATTTCACACTCATAAAGCTCACCCATTTCTAAATCGCCACAATCACTTTCATTGATGAGAATTTCTCCATCTATATCTCTATCCCAACGCAAATCTTTTGCACCGATGAAAAATTCTCCTTCAGAACTTTGACCTTCACAAAATGCTAAGATTTTTTTACCAATTTGTTGATTAAAGCTTTTTTCTATGCATTCATCAACAATTTTTTCTATCACTTTTAATCTTGCATTGATGATTTTACTAGGAATTTGTTCCATGTCAAAAGCTGCAGTATCTTCTTCTTTAGAATAAGCAAAAACACTAATTCTATCAAAACCAAATTCTTTTATAAAAGCGCATAATTCTTCAAAATCCTCATCGCTCTCTCCAGGGTGTCCTACTATAAAACCTGTGCGTAAAAATGAATTTGGAGCTTGTTTCATTAAATTTAAAAGCTCGATTAATTTAGCTTTATTAGCTCCGCGTTTCATGATTTTAAGCATATTATCGCTGATGTGTTGTAAAGGCATGTCAAAATAATTTACAAAAACTTTTGATTGAATGATTTTTTCTATCACTTCTTTACTAATGCTTGTTGGATATAGATATAAAATTCTAGCAGCCTTTACACCTTGGATATTTTCTATAGCCTCAATAAGCTTTAAAAGTCCATCTTTTTGACCTTGATCAAATAAATACGAACTTGTATCTTGAGCGATAAAAGAAAAGTCTTTATAGCCTTTTTTAACAAGTTCTTTTACTTCATTTACAATACTTTCTAAGCTTCTTGATTTAAGCTTGCCTTTAAAGCTTGGTATGGCGCAAAATGAACATTTTTGATTACATCCTTCAGCTATTTTGATAAAAGCATGATAGTTTGATCCTGTGATCACACGATTTGTATTTTTATCTTGCAAGTAAGTAGAATTTGAAAAAAGGTTAGTTTTTTTAAGTATCATTTCATCAATTTTTTCATAATTTCCCACACCGGTAAAAAGATCAACTTCAGGTAGTTCTTTCATTAATTCCTCGCGGTAGCGTTGCATTAAACATCCTGTTACAACTAACAATGAATCTTTTTTTCTTTGCTCGTGTAAGTCTAAAATCGCATTTATGCTTTCTTTTTTAGCACTATCTATAAAGCCACAGGTATTTACAATCAAAACATCAGCTATGCTTGGCTCATCGCAAATTTCATAATCACTTAATCTTCCAAGCATGATTTCACTATCAACTAAATTTTTATTACAACCTAAAGACATTAAAAAAAGTTTTGGCATATTTCTCACTTTAAATGTTTTATTTTTTTGCTAAAATTATAAGATTAAATTATATCAAAAATTAGAAAGAAAATTTTTATGGATAATTACGAATACAGCGAACTTTTAAAAAAATTAAAAAACAAAGTTGGAAATATCGCTTCTATCATCAAGCCTGAAGAGATAAAAGCAAGATTAAAAGAAATAGAAAATTTAGAAAATTCTCCTTCTTTTTGGAGTGATGTAAAACAAGCAGGAGTGATAGGTAAAGAAAAAACTAAAATTTCAAATTTACTTAAAAATTATGAAAATGCAAACAATGCTTTAAATGATGCAAGTGAGCTTTTTGATCTTGCTAATAGTGAAAATGATTTAGATACTATAGAAGCTTTATTTGAAGATGCAAATAAGCTAGAAGATCTTATCGTAAATCTTGAAATTTCTATGCTTTTAAGCGGGGAAAATGATGGTAAAAACGCCATAGTTTCCATTCATCCAGGAGCAGGTGGAACGGAGAGTAATGACTGGGCTAGCATGCTTTATAGGATGTATTTGAGATTTTGCGAAAGAGAAGGTTTTAAAGTAGAAACACTTGACTTTCAAGAAGGCGAAGAAGCAGGGCTTAAAGATGTTAGCTTTTTAGTAAAAGGTGAAAATGCTTATGGGTATTTAAAAGCTGAAAATGGCATTCATCGTTTAGTAAGAACTTCTCCATTTGATAGTGCAGGACGCCGTCATACGAGTTTTTCTAGTGTGATGGTTTCTCCTGAACTTGATGATGATATAGAAATAGAAATTGAAGAAAAAGATATAAGGATTGATTATTATAGAGCAAGCGGAGCAGGTGGACAACATGTTAATAAAACTGAATCAGCAGTGCGCATAACTCATATGCCAAGTGGTATAGTAGTGCAATGTCAAAACGATAGAAGCCAACACAAAAACAAAGCCACAGCCTTTAAAATGCTAAAATCACGCCTTTATGAGCTTGAGCTTATGAAACAACAAGATGAAGCAAATTCAAGCGAAAAAAGTGAGATAGGCTGGGGTCATCAAATCCGCTCTTATGTGCTTTTTCCTTATCAACAAGTCAAAGACACACGCTCAAATGAAGCTTTTTCGCAGGTTGATAATATCTTAGATGGGGATATTAAAAAAATCATAGAAGGTGTTTTAATAGCGCAAAAAGCACAAGATTAATACTACAAAAGGATATTAAATGGAAAAAATTCTAGTTTGTGTGGATGTTTTAGAGCCTTGTAGGGAAAGTTTGCATTATGGAGTGTATTTAGCTAAAGAGCTAGATCTACCTTTAATGTTTTTATATACCATAGAACCAAATTTTACTAATGCTGAATTAGCTTGTAGTTTTGGTATAGGTGCTAGTGGGTGTGTGATTGAAGATTTAGTAGAAGAGCAAAGCCAAAAAAATGAAAATCTTTGCAAAAAAGGGCAAAGAATTTTAGAAGAATTTTGTGCTTATGCAAAAGAACAAGGCGTAAAAGAATGTTTTAGCGTGCAAAGAGATGGAGACTTAGAAGAAGTTTTAAAAGAATATAATGATCAAATAAGATTAGCCATAGCAGGTTTAAAAGGCGGTGGTAAGAAAAATAAAATAGGCATTCATACAGAAGAATTAGTAAGAGCTTTAAATGTGCCTATTTTGCTTGTAAATTCTGCTTTTAAAGAGATTAAAAGTGTGATGATGGCTTATGATGGGAGTAATTTGGCTAAAAAAGCCATAGAGCAAGCCATTAAAAGACCTATTTTCAAAGAAGCAAAACGTTATGTAGTAAATGTATCTAAAGATGAAAAAGCTTCTTATGAGTTATTAACTCAAGTAAGTCAAATTTTTAAAGAAGCAAATTTAAATGTGCAAACTCAGCATTTAAATGGAGAGATTACTCAAGCTTTATTTGATTTTGGTGAGCAAAATGATATAGATTTATTGATTATGGGAGCTTATTCACATCACTGGTTAAAAAGTATTTTATTTGGTAGTTTGACAAATGATATTTTAACTAAGGCTAAAAAACCCTTATTGCTGATTCGCTAATGTTGCACCATAGACTTTTAAATCATTATATTAGCATTTATCACAAAAGTACCAAACAATTTCTTTTTGTTTGGACTTTGCTTGCTATGGTGCCTTTGTTTTGTAGTTTTTTATTTGATGAACTTGCTATTTATGCAACAGGTAAAATTACTTCTGAAATTTTATTTTTAATTTTAAATATTATTCCTATTATGGTGGCTATAGCATTGATGGTTTTTTTGTTTATTAGTATTTGGGCTGCTTTTAGTGGAAAGATTAATATTAAAGAAAAATTTTTTATTATTTTATATGCATATGTTTTGATATGGTTTGCGTATGGGAATTTGTATTATTTTTCTTGTGATGTAGATAATTATAATAGAATGTTAATTGCTACTCAAAAAAATGAAAATTTAGATATTGCGGATTTGCAAGAAAAAGTTATAGAAGTGCAATTTCAAACACCTATAAGAGGAATTCATAATTTTTGGTCTTTAAATGATGAGTTAAAACCTCAAATTCAAAATAGAATAAAAGGTTTGGTTGATTGTTATTATTTTAGCGGAGTTACTATGCTAACGATAGGCTTTGGTGATGTAACGCCGGTTAGTTCTTTGCTAAGATTATTTAGCGTATTTCAAGGATTTTTAGGGCAGGTTATTGTTGTGATTGCTATGGGGCTTTGGATTAACCAAGTAGGTAAGCAATAGCTTACCTTATAATTAATATTTTATAGCGTATTGATTTTGTATTTCTTCATGTCCTAGTATTTTTTGGATATTGCAATTTTTATTAATATCTAATTTTTTAACATCATAGTGAAAATTAGTACAATTATGCAATAAAAATGCCATTGTTTTAGCATTATGTACATCCCATCTTGATAAATCTTGATCAAATTGTTTGCAATTTTCAAACATATGTGCCATTGTAATGGCATTATGCACATCCCAATTTTCTACTTTATGGTTAAATTTAAGACAATTACAAAACATATATTTAGTATCTTTTACATTTGACATATTCCAAGAAGATAAGTCTTGATCAAAAGATTCACAATCAAAAAACATTCCTTCCATGTTTTCAACATTTTTAACATTCCATTTAGAAATATCATGATTAAAACTTTTGCAGCAATAAAACATATAAGACATATCTTTAACATTTGATACATCCCATTTTTCTATACCATCAAAGTTAGTTCTAGTGGAATAATAGAATAAATAAGACATATCCGTAATTAAGCTTATATCGATTTCATCTAAGGCAATAAGCTCTTCTCTAACAAGAGCAACTAATTCACATTTAGTTTTAGGCGTAAACATGTTAGCTCCTTTTTGGATGTTTATTACAATATAATTATAATATTATTTAAATATAAAGTAGTAAAAATAAATATTAAATTAATAAAAAAGTATAAAATACTATAATATGTTTCATAATGAAACATATTATAAATTTAATAGGAAAATTAAGCTAATTGATATAAAGATTAACCATATAAAAAGCAACAATGCCATTAAAAATGGTTTAAAACCTGCATTTTTTAAAACATTTTTATGGATATTTACTCCCAAAGCTACCATGGCCATAGAAAGTAAAAGCGTGTCTATGGTTTGTATGCTTGGTTTTATATAATTAAGCGCAAAATCTGTATTTAATATTTCAAGTGAGCTAATACCACAAGCAAATAAAAACCACAAAGCAAAATAAGGAATATTTGCTTTAATGGAAATTTTTTCATTATTTTTGTTTAGAAATTTCAATGAAAAAAGACCTAAGAAAATCAAAAAAGGCACTAGCATTAAAACACGCATCATTTTTTCTATGACAGCACCATCTCCTGCTTGCACAGCTTCACCTGCTGCAACAGCATGTGCAACTTCATGCAAGCTTGCTCCCATGAAATACCCCATTTGCTTTAAACTAAAAAAATCAAACCAGCCTAAATTCCAAGCCAAAGGATATAAAAACATCCCCAAAGTTCCAAACACAACCACAGTGCAAACTGCCACGCCAACTTTAGCAGAGCCACCTTTAACAATGCTTTCACTAGCCATCACAGCAGCTGCTCCACAAATGCTTGAGCCACTACTTATAAGTATGCTTTCTTTAAGATCAAGTTTAAATAATTTTCCCAGTAAAAGTCCCATAAAAAAGGTAGAAAATACCACTAAAAATGCTAGCAAAATCCCATTTAATCCAACTTTTTCTAAATCATTAAAAGTAATTCTAAAACCATAAAGTATAATCCCAAGTCTTAAAATTTCTTTTGTTGCTATGCCTAAAACTCCTGATTTTTTGAGTAAATTTGCATTTTGATGTGCTAAATTTCCTATTAAAGCTCCCAAAATCACAGCTACGATTAAAGCTGAAATTCCAAGATTTTTAAAAAAATTAAGCTCAGAAATAGCAAAAGCACAAAAAGCAAGAGTAAAAAGCAGTAAAAAAGCTTCAAATTTTCTATGTTTATATATATTTTTATGCATGAGTTTTCCTTTTTTTGTTTTTTTGTAATCTTAATGATTTTTTTGTGATAAGTAAAATTAATTTTATTTGATATAATGATTAAAAATATTTATCAAAAGAGTACTTATGACTTTTAAACAAATAAAATATTTTCAAGCCTTGTGTAGAAATTTAAACTTAAGAGCTTGTGCTAAAGAATTAAATATAACCCAATCTGCTTTGTCTTTAGCTATATTTGAACTTGAAAAAAGTTTAAACACCAAGCTTTTTGATAGAAATGCTAAATTTTTAAGCTTAAATGAAAAAGGAAAGGTTTTTTTAAAACAAATCACTCCTTTAATTTTAGAATTTGAGCGCATAGAAAAAGCAATGCAAGATGATCAAAGCTATGAAATAAGTATGAAAGTGAGTCAAAATGTAGGCACTTATTTACTAGGATCTTTTTTAGATCAAAAGGCAGAAAATATCAAGTTAAATTTGTCCTTGGATAATAGCCAAAATATCATCAAAGATATTTTAGATAAAGAAATCGATATAGGTTTGATTGAAGGGATTTGCAAAGATAAGGATATAAAAAAGATTAAAATTTGTGATGATGAGCTTATTGTAGTGAGTAAAAATGACTTAAAAAAAGAATTTTTCATAGATGAGTTAAAGGATTTTAAATGGCTAAGTCGCGAGCAAGGTTCAGGTGCAAAAGAAGTGTTTTTAAATGCTTTACCTAAAGATGTAAAGCTTAATTTGGTTTATGAGTTAAACTCAACTGCTATGATAAAAGAGTTAGTTAAAAAAGGTAAATTTTTAGCAGTTTTACCTAAATTTAGTGTTAAAGAAGAGCTTGAAGCTAAAAGTTTATTTGAAATAAGATTAAAAAATTTTAGAATTTCAAGAGAGCTTTGCTTGATTTATCATAAAAATAAAGAACCAAGCAATAAGTTTATAAATTTATGTGAGTTTTTAAAACTTTGCATTCAAAAAGATTTAGCTTAATTCTTGAATACATTTTTTAAAAAGCTCTCCTCTTTCTTCATAAGACTTAAACTGATCTAAGCTTGCACAAGCAGGGCTTAGTAGGGCTACTTCATCATTAGTTAAGTTTTGATTGATTTTTTCTACCGCTTTAGGTAAAAACTCACAAAAATGTGCTTTTAAATTAGCATTTTTAGCATAATCAAGTATTTTATTGGTGCTTTTTCCTATGGCATAAAGCTCTATATTAAGCTCTTTCATAAAAGCAAATAAAGCACTTAAATTCACTCCCTTATCATCCCCACCTATGATAAGATGAATTTTTTTATCCTTATAGCGTTTAAGAGCAGCTAAACTAGCATCCAGGTTAGTCGCTTTGGTATCATTTACCCAAAGTCTATTTTTATGATCAAATATTTCTTCAAGTTTGTTTTTTTCTATCTTAAACTCGTTTAAAAGCTCATAAGAGCAACGATCTAGTATAATTTTTTCTATACTTAAGGCAATAAGTGCATCAAGTAAAAATGGGGTTTTAAAATGAATTTTTTCTAAGTCAATTTGCATTTTTTTAGCTAAATCTTGCTCATCTTCATAGCTTATAACATAAGCATGAGTTGGATAAGCCTCATACTTTTTAGGTAAAATTACTACATCATTTTCATTCATTCTTTCAAGCACGCTAAGCTTGGCTTGCTCATAATTTTCAAAGCTTTTATGCCAAGAAATATGATCAGGTGTGATAGGTAAAAGTGCATAAATTTCAGGTTTAGCTACTTTGGTGTAAAAAAGCGAAAAAGATGAACTTTCCAAAATCCATAATTTAGCACTAATATCCATTTGTGCTAAAGGAGTTCCTATGTTTGCTCCCATTTGTACGTTAATGTGTTTTAAAAGATGGTGTGTCATTTGGGTGGTGGTGGTTTTGCCATTTGTTCCGCTTATCCAAACACTTTTTGGCATGCCATCATAAAAAAAATCATACTCGCTACTTAAATTTCTTGCTTGCTGTATGAGAGAATGATCATTTGGAAAGCCAGGACTTGGAATTTCTAAGTCACTTTTTAAAGGATCAAATTCACAAGGTGGTAAAAGTGTATTATTAAATTCATCTTTACTTATACTTGCAAAATGATCATCATAAATATCGCAATTTCCAAAACGCTGTGCAAAAGCTTTAGTTGTTTTTCCGTATCCAAAAAGTGAAATTTTCATTATCTTAACTTTATACTAATTAATGCAATGATATTTGCAAGTAAGGCTATCATCCAAAAACGCACGATGATTTTATTTTCCACCCAACCTATTTTTTCAAAATGATGATGAATGGGTGCCATTTTAAAAACTCTTTTATTAAAGATTTTAAAACTTCCTACTTGTAAAATCACTGAAATAGTTTCTAAAACAAATACAAAACCTATAAGCAAAAGTAAAATTTCATTTTTACTTACTATACCAAGATAACCTAAAAAAGCTCCTATACTTAAACTCCCACTATCTCCCATAAAAACTTGCGCAGGATAGCAGTTATACCACAAAAATCCCATAAGCGCACCAACTAAAGCCGCGCTTATTACCACAAGTTCTCCTAGGCCTTGAATTTTAGGTAAAAATAAATAAGAGCTATAAATAGCATTTCCGCTTAAATACAAAAAAGCACCAAGGCTTAAAAGAGAAAATATAGAAGGCACAGTTGCAAGCCCATCAAGTCCATCGGTTAAATTCACAGCATTAGAGCTTGATACAATGACTAAAATCCATAAAAACAACATAAACATACCACCATCAAAAATAGCATGCTTGTAAAAAGGTAAATAAAATTCAGTATTTATATCAAATAAATATAATAATCCAATACAAATAAAAGCAGCACTAAATTGTCCTAGAAGTTTCATTTTTGGGCTTAGCCCTGCATGATTGTCTTTTTTTAAAATTTTCCCTAAATCATCCACTAAACCTATAGTGCAAAATAATACCAAACATAATAATCCAACAATTACAAAACTATTATTTAAATCAGCACTTAAAACACTTGCTATGATAGTAGCAAAGATAAAAACAAGCCCACCCATAGTAGGGGTGTGAGATTTAGCTTGGTGTGATTGTGGAGCGTATTCATAAATAGGTTGATTTGCTTTTTTATTTTGAGCCCATTTGATAAATTTTGGCATTAAATACAAACTCAAAAATAAAGCGATAAAAAATGCAAAACCAGCACGCACGCTAATATAAGAAAAAAACATATAATTTGTATATTCTGTAAGATAAAGCAAAATTTTAACCTTGTATTTGTTTTTTAAAAGCATAATTTTAGTAAAATCACATAAATAAATTATAAAAAAGAGTAAAAAATGAGTCAAAAATGTATTTTGATAATCACAGATGGTATAGGACATAATACAAATTCAAACTATAATGCTTTTTTTCATGCTAAAAAGCCAACTTATGATAAGCTTTTTGAAAATACCCCTAATGTTTTGATAAAAACAAGCGGTTTAGCAGTTGGCCTACCTGAAGGTCAAATGGGTAATAGCGAAGTAGGGCATATGTGTATAGGTAGTGGACGCATAATCTATCAAAATTTAGTTAAGATAAATAAAGCCATAGAAAATGATACTTTAAAAGATAATAAGGCTTTAAAAGAGTTATTACAAAAATGCAAAAGAGTGCATATTATAGGGCTTTATAGTGATGGTGGGGTGCATTCTATGCATACACATTTTAATGCGCTTTTAAAAATTTGTAAGCAAGAAAATAAAGAAGTTTTTGCGCATGTAATTAGTGATGGTAGGGATTGTCCTCCAAATTCAGGTTTAGAATTTATAAAATCTTTACAGGAATTTTGCGAAAAAGAAGGGATTAATTTTGCTTCTTTATCGGGAAGATTTTATGCTATGGATAGAGATAAGCGCTATGATAGGGTTAAGTCTTATTATGATGCTTTATTTGCTAAGGCACAAAAGTGTGATGATTTTGTGCAATTTATACAAAAAAGCTATGATGAAAATATTACAGATGAGTTTTTAACCCCAGTTATTAGTCAAAACTTTGATGGGATTAAGGCTGAAGATGGTGTGATTTTTATCAATTTTAGAAATGATAGAATGCGTCAATTAGTTGCTTCTTTAACCCAAGAAAGTTTTAATGAATTTCCAAAAGAAGTGCTTATAAAAAATGCTATTACTATGAGTTTGTATGATGAGAGTTTTAAACTGCCTGTGATGTTTGAAAAAGAAGAATTAAATAATACCTTAGCTTCTGTGATAGCTAATGCAAATTTAAGCCAACTTCACACAGCTGAGACAGAAAAATACGCTCATGTAACCTTTTTCTTTAATGGGGGAAAAGAAGAATTAGAGTGTAATGAAACAAGAGTTTTAATCCCAAGTCCTAAGGTAAAAACATACGATGAAAAACCTCAAATGAGTGCTAAAGAGGTCGCAGATGAGGTGATTAAGGGTATAGAAAATGGTATGGATTTTATCGTAGTAAATTTTGCAAATGGTGATATGGTAGGACATACGGGTGATTTTGAAGCTGCAGTTAGTGCGGTTGAATGTGTGGATGAGTGTTTGGGTAGGGTTATTGCTAAAGCAAGAGAGCATGATTATGCTTTCATTATTACTTCAGATCACGGAAATTGTGAAGCAATGAGGGATGAAAAAGAAAATATGCTCACTAATCACACGACCTTTGATGTTTTTGCTTTTGTGGAAGCTAAAGGAGTAGAAAAGCTTAAAGAAGGCATGGGGCTTAGTAATATAGCACCAAGCGTGCTTAAAATTTTAAACTTACCTATCCCAAAAGAAATGGATGAGGCTTTATTTTAATTTAAAGGAGAACAATGAAATTTAGTGGAAAAAATGTTTTAATAACAGGTGCAAGTAAAGGTATAGGTGCAGCAATAGCTAAAGAATTAGCAAGTCATGGTTTAAAAGTTTGGATTAATTATAGAAGTAAGCCTGAACTTGCTGATGCGTTAAAAGAAGAGATAGAAAAAAGTGGTGGCACTGCAGCTGTGATTAAATTTGATGCAAGTGTCGAAGAAGAATTTATCAGTGCTATTGCAACTATAGTAGAAAGTGATGGTGAGCTTAGTTACTTAGTTAATAATGCAGGTATTACTAATGATAAACTAGCGCTTAGAATGAGTATGGATGATTTTTCTTCAGTGATTAATGCTAATTTAAATTCAAGCTTTTTAGGTTGTAGAGAGGCATTAAAAACTATGAGTAAAAAGCGTTTTGGCGCGGTTGTAAATATCGCTTCTATAGTTGGAGAAATGGGAAATGCAGGCCAAACTAATTATAGTGCTAGTAAAGGCGGTATGATAGCACTAACAAAATCTTTTGCTAAAGAAGGTGCAGCAAGAAATATAAGATATAACTGCATTACCCCAGGTTTTATAAAAAGTGATATGACTGAAGTTTTAAGTGATGAAATAAAACAAAATTATATTAATAATATCCCTTTAAAGCGCTTTGCGGATGCAAGTGAGGTAGCTCAAGCCGTGGCGTTTTTATTAAGCGATCATTCTTCTTATATCACAGGAGAAATTTTAAAAGTCAATGGCGGGCTTTATATGTAAAAGCAAGGTTTTAACCTTGCTTAGTTTCTATAGCCACTACTGCTATAGCAAAACCCCCATCATGTGCTACGCTTACACTTGCTGATTTTATATTAAATTCTTGCATGACTTTTTGAGAAAAACTAATATGTGGAGCATTTTTATTATCTTTAGAGATGATGATGTCAAAAAAAGAACATTCTTTAGAAATTCCAACCCCCAAAGCCTTAGAAGCAGCTTCTTTAATAGCCCAAAATCCGGCTAGAGTGTTGGTATTTTTTATATAACTTTGCTCTTGCTTGGATAAAAATTTATCCAAGAAAAGCGTTTTATGTCTTTCATAAATTTTTTCTATGCGAGAGCATACGACTATGTCACAGCCTATCATTAAGATACTACAAAGTCAGTAAAATAAATATTTTTGATAAAACCATCAGTTAAAACCTCATTGATTTTACCGGTTAATTCATCTTTTAATCTTTCTTTACCCTTTGTGGTGCTTACTTCTTCAAAGGTTTTTGAAGTTAAAGTTCTAATGATAATATCTCTAATAATAGCAACTTTTTTATCAAGTTCTGGGGTTAGAGTTTCAACATTTTGTTCAAGTTGAATGGTGCATTTTACATATCTTGATCCACCATCACTTAACAAATTTAGTGTAAAAGGTGCTAAAGGATACATTACCCCAATATTTGCATAGTCACTCCCTCTAGCTGCTACTGCATTTGTTTTCTTAGGAGCTTGTGCAACTTGTGCGCTTTCTTCAGCTTGTGGAGCAGGATTTTCTTCAGAACCACCGCTAAACATTAAATAAGCAATCGCTCCTACAATCACAAGTAAAAATACAAATAAAAATACAACGATAATAATTACTAAAGTATTGCCACCTTTTTTCTTTGATTCGCCTTGTTCATCCATCATATCATCAGCCATATTTTTCCTTTTATTAAATTTAAAGTGTTATTGTATCAAAAATTACAATTTTTTTAAATTATGATTATTTAATCTTTTGTAAATGTCTATAAACACTAGGCTCAGAAATACCTAAAAGTTCAGCAACCTTAGGAATAACACCTTTTACATTAAACACACCTTTTTCATATAAACTAGCTATCATTTTTTGCTTTTCTTTTGGTTTTAAGCTTTTATTTTTAAAACTTTCTATATCCATACCCGAAATATCTTCGACAATTTCTTCTAAATCAAGTTTAATATATTCTTTGTTTTCTTGCTCAGGGTTTTCATAAGCATTATCATAAATATTTCCAAGATTTAAAATTTCATCAGATATTTTTTTAAACGCTGAGGTATCATGATTAATACAAAGCAAACCTTCGAGTTTTTCATCTTTTTTAATAAAAAAAGTAGAGCCTGACATTGCTTGTGAGCTTTTAGCTGAAGTTTTATAATGTGTTATGTAATCACGCTCTAAATAGATTTTATTTTTAATCATTTCAATGGCAAAACCAGTTAGAGGTGAGTTTATAGTTCTTTTGCTAATATGGTTATTAGCAATTTCTGCTATATTAGCTCCATCTTCGCTTACATCGTGCAAGACTATTTCATAATTTCTACCCAAGGCTTCTGCAAGAAATTTAACTAATTTAATATAATAAGTTCTTGTTTCTTTATCCATAAGCTCTCCTTTTTTTATTAATTTTGTAGTAAAAATATTTAAAATAAGAATGCTTATTCTTATTTTTTAACAATTTTATTACAAAATAAAAATATTTATGCTTAAAAAAAGATTATTTTTTTAAAAATAAGAATTTTATAATCATTTTTTAAATAATGATAATTTTTATCGTTTAATTTTATTTTAATAATATAGGAATATAATTTATCAAATAATAAAAATTATTATTTAAAAAGGAGACACAATGAAAAAACTAACAAATGATTTTGGAAATATCATAGCTGATAATCAAAATTCACTAAGTGCAGGTGCTAAAGGTCCACTTTTAATGCAAGATTATATTTTGCTTGAAAAACTTGCTCATCAAAATAGAGAAAGAATTCCAGAAAGAACAGTACATGCAAAAGGAAGTGGTGCTTATGGAGAACTTAAAATTACTAAAGATATTTCTCAATATACCAAAGCAAAAGTTTTACAGCTTGGAGAAAATACGCCTTTATTTATAAGATTTTCAACCGTTGCAGGTGAAGCAGGTGCAGCTGATGCAGAAAGAGATGTAAGGGGTTTTGCGATTAAATTTTATACCAAAGAAGGAAATTGGGATTTAGTAGGTAATAATACTCCGACATTTTTTATAAGAGATGCGTATAAATTTCCTGATTTTATCCATACTCAAAAAAGAGATCCAAGAACTCATTTAAGAAGTAATAATGCTGCATGGGATTTTTGGAGCCTTTGTCCTGAAAGCTTACACCAGGTTACTATTTTAATGAGCGATAGAGGAATTCCTGCAAGTTATCGTCATATGCATGGTTTTGGAAGTCACACTTATAGTTTGATTAATGATAAAAATGAAAGATTTTGGGTGAAATTTCATTTTAAAACCAAGCAAGGTATTAAAAATTTAACCAACGAAGAAGCGGCGAATTTAATAGCAAATGATAGAGAAAGTCATCAAAGAGATTTATATGAGGCTATTGAAAAAGGAGATTTTCCAAAATGGACTTTCCAAATTCAAGTTTTAAAAGAAGATGAGGTAGAAAAACTAGGTTTTAATCCTTTTGATTTAACTAAAGTTTGGCCACATAGCATTGTGCCTTTAATAGAAGTAGGTGAATTAGTACTTAATAAAAATGTACAAAATTACTTTAACGAAGTAGAACAAGCTGCATTTAGTCCAAGTAATATCGTTCCTGGTATTGGTTTTAGTCCTGATAAAATGTTGCAAGCTAGAATCTTTTCTTATCCTGATGCACACAGATATCGCATAGGAACAAATTATCATTTATTGCCAGTTAATCGTGCAAAAAGTGAAGTAAATACTTATAATGTAGCAGGAGCTATGAATTTTGACACTTATAAAAATGGCGCAGCTTACTATGAGCCAAATAGTTATGATGATAGTCCAAAAGAAGATAAAAGCTATCTTGAGCCTGACTTATCACTTGAAGGTAGTGCGCAAAGATATGCTCCACTTGATGATGATTTTTATACTCAACCAAGAGCTTTGTTTGATATAATGAACCAAGATCAAAAAGAGCAGTTATTTAAAAATATCGCTACTTCTATGAGTGGGGTTGATAAAAAAATTATTGCTAGAGCATTAAGTCATTTTGAAAAAATTTCAAGTGAATATGCAAATGGTGTTAAAAAAACTTTGAAAATGTAATTTTTACTTGCCACTTTAAAAGTGGCAAACTAAAGATTATAAAAGGAAAAATATGTTTAGCAACGAAGAAGAAAAAAGAATTCAAGAACTTTGTACTATGGCTTTTGATTATGCAAGAAAAAATGATTTGCAAAATTTAAAGATTATAATAGAAGCAGGTTTGAGTGTGAATTTAAAAAATCATAAAGGCGATAGTCTTTTAATGCTTGCAAGTTATCATAATGCTTATGAATGTGCTAAGTTTTTACTAGAAAATAATGCTAGGGTAGATGAGAAAAATGACAGAGGACAAACTCCATTAGCAGGGGTGTGTTTTAAAGGATATTTGCCTATGTGTAAGCTTTTGGTAGAACATGGAGCAAATATTGATGAAAACAACGGTCTTGGTATGACACCTTTTACTTTTGCACTAATGTTTGGGCATAGAGATATAGTAGAATTTTTAACAAAGCATTCTAAAAAAAGCTTTCTTAAAAAAATAGCTTTTGGTATGTTAAAAATTTTTAAAAGAAAGAAAAGTTAAACTCTTTGAAAAAATAAAAATTATAAAATTATCCTTTTATTTGTAAATAGAAGGATAAATATGTCACAAAAAGCAGAGAAATTATGGGGTGGACGTTTTGATTTACCTACAAATAAATTAGTTGAAGAATACACTGCTTCATTATTAGTTGAGCCAAGACTTGCTCCTTTTGATATACAAGGAAGTATAATTCATTGCACTATGCTTGCAAAACAAGGCATTATAAAAGAAGATGAAGCAAAAACTATCACCAAGGGTTTAGAACAAGTTAGAGAAGAAATTCAAAATGGAACCTTTGTTTTTGATATAGCTGATGAGGATATTCATATGGCTGTAGAAAAAAGAATGACACAAATTGTAGGCCCAGTAGGTGGAAAACTTCACACTGCAAGAAGTAGAAACGACCAAACTACGCTTGATTCAAAAATGCATATGAGAGCAGTTATAAAAGAAATTCTAAATCAAATTATTGCTTTAGAGGAAGAAATCATCAATCAAGCTCAAAAAAATATCAAAGCTATTATGCCAGGCTATACACATTTACAAACTGGTCAGCCGGTGCTTTTTTCACATTGGATCATGGCATATTTTTGGATGTTAAGTAGGGATTATTCTCGTTTTGAAGATTTATATAAAAGAATGGATGAGTGTCCTTTAGGAGCAGCTGCACTTGGTGGAACCACATTTAATATAGACAGGCATTTTTGTGCCAAAGAATTAGGTTTTGCAAAACCAACAGAAAATAGCATTGATAGCGTTAGTGATAGAGATCATATGGTTGAATTTACTTCTGTGGCTGCAATGTGCTTTATGCACCTTAGTCGTTTTTGTGAAGAGCTTATACTTTTTTCAAGTCAAGATTTTAAATTTATAGAATTAAGTGATGATTTTTGTACAGGCTCAAGCATAATGCCTCAAAAGAAAAATCCTGATGTGGCTGAAAAAATGCGTGGTAAGACAGGTAGAATGTATGGTAATGTTATGGCAATGCTAACTATTATGAAAGGTATTCCACTTGCTTATAATACTGACATGAGTGAAGATAAGGCTCAAGTTTATGATTCTATGGATACTTTAATGGCAAGTTTGAAAATCATAACTCCTATGATAGAAAAAATGCAAGTAAATGCTAATAATACAAGAGCAGCTGCTGCAAAAGGTTTTTCAAATGCCACAGATATGGCTGATTATTTAGTAAGAAAAAATATACCATTTAGAGAAGCTCATAGTATAGTTGGCGGGGCTGTGAATTATTGTATTAAACATGGAAAAATGCTTGAAGAACTTAGCATGGAGGAATTTCATCAATTTAATGAAAATATCCAAGAAGATATTTATGAGGCAATTGCTTTAGAAACTTGTATAGACGCAAGAGTATCTTATGGTGGTACAGGAACTAAAGTAGTATTAGAACAAATTAAACACGCAAAAGAGCTTTTAGAGCAATATAAGGCACAAGATTAATGGATATTATTTTTATATTAGAATTTTTCATCATTTTTTCTATGATAGCTATAGGTGGTAGATATGGTGGTATAGGACTTGGGGTTGCAGGTGGGCTTGGTATGTGTATTTTGGTTTTGGTCTTTGGTATGCAACCAGCTTCACTTCCTGTGAGTGTTGTGTTTATTATACTTGCTGTGATTACTTGTGTGAGTGTTTTACAAAGCGCAGGTGGGCTTGATTTACTAGTAAAAATAGCAGAAAAAATTTTAAAGAAAAAACCTCAAGCTATTGTTTTTATGGGACCTTTGATTAGCTCTGCTTTTACGATTTTTTGCGGTACTACCTATGTGGCTTTTTCTGTTTATCCAGTGATTGCTGAAGTGGCAGCTGATGCTAAAATTCGTCCCGAAAGAGCGCTTTCGGTTTCAGTTGTAGCAGCAGGTATTGGTGTTATAGCTTCACCTATGAGTGCAGCTACTGCTGCTATGGTGGCTGTTTTAGCTTTTAGTGGTACAACAATAGTGCAAATTTTAATGGTAAGTTTGCCAGCCTTTTTTATAGGTGTGTTTCTTGCTTGTTTGAGTGTTTTAAAAAGAGGAAAAGAGCTTGAGCAAGATGAGGAATTTCAAAAAAGAGTAAGAGCGGGAGAATATCATTTTTTAAGTGAAGATTTGCAAAACAAAGATAGCGAACATGATCCTATGGCTAGAAGGTCTTTGTATATTTTTGCTTTAGGGATTTTAACTATTATTTTCTTTGGTACTTTTACAAATTTATTGCCTCATTATGAGCTTGCAGATGGTAAAATAGAAAGACTTTCTACTCCAAATTTAATCCAAATGATCATGCTTGCAACGGCTTGTTTGATTATGCTTTTTGCTAAAGTTCCTGCTAATAAGCTTGGTGAAACTTCGGTATTTAGATCAGGACTTATAGGAGTTGTAGGGGTTTTTGGTATAGCTTGGATGACAGGAACATTTTTTGAAGCTTATAAGCCTTTATTTAGTGATTCTTTATCGCATATTGTAGAGGATTATCCGTATTTATTTGGAGTGGCTTTATTTGCCTTTTCTATGGTGATTTTTTCTCCTTCAGCAACAGTAGCTGCTTTGATGCCTTTGGGTGTGAGTTTGGGAATTCCTCCTCAAATTCTTATTGTGCTTTATCCTTGTGTGAGCGGAGATTTTATAGTCCCAGGAGCTAATCAAATAGCATGTGTGGCTTTTGATAGAACAGGCACAACAAAAATAGGTAAATTTGTGATCAATCACTCTTATTTAAGACCAGGTTTTGTTTTAATTATTAGTGCGACTATTGCAGGTTATTTTATCTCTAAGCTTGTATTTTAGCTTAGAGATTGTTTTTAAGTTTTTGTAAATACCTATAGACACTAGGTTCTGATATATTAAGCGACTTAGCAACTATAGGTATGCTTCCTTTGATGTTAAAAATTCCTTTCGAATGAAGCTTTTTAATAATCTCATCTTTTTGCTCAGTGCTTAAGCTATATCCTGAATTTAAATATTTTAAGTCTATATTTTCAGCTAAAATATCTTCTATAGAGTGACTAAGTGTTTCTATATTACTCACATTGTGCAAATTTATATTGTTTTGATTATGAATATCTAATAAATCACTAAAATCATTGATTTTTTCAAGTTCTATGATTTTACTAATAGCATTTCTAAGCTCTGTGGTATCGTGATTTATACATAAAATTCCCACGATTTTCTTTTGATTTTTTATAAAAAAAGTTGATCCAGTAACAATCTTAGACTTTCCAACCTTTGCTTTATAATCACATAAAAAATCTTTGTTTAAATACTCTTTTTCTTGTACAAGTTCACTTGCAAAAGAAGTTAATGGAGAATTAATGGTTCTTCCACTAATGTGATTATTTGCAATGGCTGCAATATATGAACCCTCAGGTGCAATCACATGAAAAACTATTTCATATTGATCTCCAAGTACTTGCCCTAAAAACTGGGTAAGTTTGATAAATAATTCTTTTTGTTGCTCATCCATGATCTAGACCTTTTTGTTGTTTTTTGTTATTTTACATAATATTTTCATCAAAGTTGTTAATAATTATAACAATAAAAAAAATTATTATTATGATAAAAAAATATTGACAATTTATTATTATGATGATAATATTATATTATGATTTAATTTAAACACAAGGAGTATACATGGCAAATTATCCAAAGGCTATAGGACCATATTCAGCTTATAGAGAAGCTAATGGTTTGTTATTTATTTCAGGACAACTTCCTATTAATCCAGAAAGTGGAAATATAGAAAGTGAAGATGTAAAAGAACAAACAAGACAATCATTGTTAAATATTAAGGCTATATTAGAAGAAAATAATCTTTATTTTAACAATGTGGTTAAAACGACTTGCTTTTTAGCAAATATTGATGATTTTGTGGTTTTCAATGAGGTTTATTCTGAATTTTTCGCAGCTCCATATCCTGCAAGAAGTGCTTTTGCGGTAAAAGATCTTCCTAAGGGTGCTAAAGTGGAGATAGAGGTTATTGCTTATAAAGGATAGAGCATGTTGGGTTTATTTTTTGCAGGATGTTCTGTATTTTTACTTGTATTTATGCTCTATAAAAAAATCAACGCCCATATGGCGTTGCTTTTAAGTGGTTTATTCTTGCTATCTCTAGCAGGAATTTTTGGACTTTCTCCTATCATTAGTGAAAAGCAATCTTTGCATTTAGGACTTTTTGATATTTTCCAAGTTGTTAATACAAATATGTCAAGCACTCTAGCAGGGCTTGGACTTACTTTGATGTGTATAGCGGGATTTTCTGCTTATATGGATCATGTGGGCGCAAGTTATGCTTTATTTAAAGTGTTTGAAAGACCTTTAAAGGCAGTAAAATCGCCTTATGTTCTATTGTTAGTTTCATATTTTGTAATCCAGTTTTTAGTGCTTTTTATACCTTCACATGCAGGTTTGGCGCTTTTACTTATGGTTACAATGTATCCTATTTTAGTGCGCTCAGGCGTTTCTAAGCTTTCTGCGCTTTCAGTTATCGCTATTTGTCAATACATTGACCATGGTCCAGGTAGTGGTAATGTGATTTTAGCTGCAAAAACAGCTGAAATTGATCCTGCGGTGTATTTTGTGCATTATCAGCTTCCTACAACTGTACCTATTATTATTGCTGTGGGTATTGCGATTTATTTTTGCTCAAAATATTTTGATAAAAAAGAAAATTTTGTTTTTAATCGTGATGAGATAGAAAAAGAGTTATCAGAAAATGATAGCAAAAAAGAAGAGGTGAAAAAACCACCTAGAATCTATGCGATTTTACCTGTTATACCTTTAGTGTTAATTTTGGGTTTTAGCAGTGTTTTAGATAGCATTATGGTATTAATGGGATTTGCTACCATGGAAGAAGTTAAAGCCGCTTCATCTACTGCTATTAAAATGAATGTGCCAGTTGCAATGATGATTTCAACCTTTATTGCAATTATTTTTGAAATCATTCGTTATAGAAGTTTGATTGATACTTTAAATTCTATTATGGTATTTTTCAAAGGTATGGGGCATTTGTTTGTAATCACAGTTTCTTTGATCGTTTGTGGTCAAGTTTTTGCAAACGGACTTTTATCAGTTGGCTTTGTAGATACTTTAATAGGTTTTGCAAAAGATGCAGGTTTTGGAGTGCTTGCTATTATTATAGCAGTTTCTATTTTGCTTGCTGTATGTGCATTTTTAATGGGTTCAGGAAATGCAGCATTTTTTTCTTTTGCGCCACTTATTCCAAATATAGCAAAATCTTTTGGGGTTGAAACCATAGCTATGATAGCACCTATTCAAATCATGACAGGTTTTGGTAGATGTGTTTCGCCTATCGCACCTGCTATTTTGGCAATTTCGGCTATAGCTAAAGTAAATCCACTACAAGTTGTGAAAAGAACGGCTATTCCTATGCTTGTAGCTGCTATTGTTAATGTGATTATGACTTATATTTATCTATAAAAAGGAGTACAAAATGAACAACAAAACTAAATTAATCCACCTAGGAAGAGGCGATCAAAATGCTGAAGTAAGATCAGTTAATCCAACCTTAATGCGTGCATCAACTATACTTTTTAAAGATCATGCAACTTGGCAAAAATACCGTGAGTTAAGAAAAACAGATCGTGTTTTAAGTTATGGTGCTAGAGGAACAGCAACTAATTTTGAACTTGAAAAACTAATTTGTGCGCTTGAGGGAGGCCATAGAGCGCAACTTTTCCCAACAGGACTTGCAGCGCTGGCTATGGTGCTTTTAAATTATGCTAGCAAAGATGCTCATTTTTTAATCACTGATGCTATTTATGGACCTGTTAGAACAATTTGTGATTTATTTTTAACTAAAATGGGTGTAGAAATTGACTTTTTAAAAGCCGATGCTTCTGATGTAGAAGAAAAGATCAAACCAAACACAAAATTAATCCTTTGTGAAAGCCCAGGTTCTATACTTTATGAAATCATAGATTTGCCAAAACTTTGTGAAATTGCACACAAACATAACATACCAGTAGCGATTGATAATACTTATTCAAGTGGGTATTTTTTAAATCCGCTTGAGCTTGGTGTGGATATTTCAGTGATTGCCGCAACTAAATATCTAAGTGGGCATTCAGATGTAACCATGGGTATAGTAGTGATTAATGAAAAAGAATGGAAAAATTTTGACAAATTACCAGAAGCTTTAGGATTTACTACAAGTCCTGATGATGCTTATTTAGTGCTTCGTGGTATGAGAACTTTAGATGTAAGAATGAAAGCACATGAAAAAAGTGCAGATGAGGTAGTAGAGTTTTTACAAAGCAGAAAAGAAGTTAAAACAATCTTTTATCCAAAATTAAAAACTCATCCAAACCATGAAGTTTTTATGCGTGATCATAAAGGCGCTAATGGTATGGTAACGATTGAATTTGCAGATGGTATTTCAAAAGAACAAGCCATTGGGTTTGTAGATAATTTAGAGTATTTTTCAATTGGTGCAAGCTGGGGTGGATATGAGAGTTTAGCTACTGTTACTACTCCACCAAGAACTGCAACAGATTGGAGTGCTAGAGGGCCTTTTGTGAGATTTCATATAGGTCTTGAAGATAGTAAGGATTTGATTGCTGATTTAAAACAAGCATTTGAAAAAATAAATTTTAAAGGATAAAACATGGGTGTGAGTGTATTTGATATGAGGTTGCTTCAAGATTCTTGGAGCACTCCTGCAATGAGAGCTATTTTTAGTGAAGAAAATAGAATTCAAAAATGGCTTGATGTAGAAGCTGCCTTGGCAAAAGCTCAAGCAAAACTTGGCATTATCCCTAATGAAGCAGCTGTAGAAATAGCTAAAAAAGCGCATTATAAATTTATGGATATGGATTTTATTTTTGCTGAGTTTAAAAAGACCAAACACCCTTTAGTGCCTACTGTGCGTGGTTTAGAAAAAGCTTGTGAAAATGGTCTTGGTGAATATGTACATTTTGGTGTAACAACGCAAGATATCATTGATACAGGCATAGTTTTACAATTTAAAGAAGCTATGGCTTTAATCAAGCAAGATTTAAAAGATATAGCTAAAAATTTAGCAAAAATCGCAAAAGAGCATAAAAACACTGCAATGATGGGAAGAACCTTAGCTTTACAAGCTTTACCTATAACTTTTGGACACAAAGTTGCAATTTGGCTTAGTGAGCTTAATCGCCACTATGAAAGAATTATTGAACTTGAAAAAAGATTATATGTAGGATTAATCGTAGGTGCAGTAGGAACTAAAGCAAGTTTAAGTGACAAGGCTAATGAAGTAGAAAAACTTACTTTAGAAAGCTTAGGTTTAGAAGTTCCTGATATCTCATGGCAACCAGCAAGAGATCGTTTTATAGAGCTTGGTTATGTTTTAGGTAATATCAATGCAACCTTTAACAAAATTGCACATCAGCTTTTAATCTTAGCTCATAACGAAATCGATGAAATTGCTGAGCCTTTTGGAAAAGGTCAAGTGGGAAGCTCTACTATGCCTCATAAAAGAAATCCTGCAGTAAGTGAAAATGCAGTGACTGTAAGTAATGCTCTAAGAGCTAATATTGCAATTTTAAGCGATATAGAAAGACATGAACATGAAAGAGATGGTCAAGTTTGGAAAATGGAATGGAAGCTTTTGCCAGAAGCGTTTTTAATGCTTTCAGTGGTATTGGCAAATATGAAATTTGTCTTTGATGATTTAGAAGTTAAAAAAGACAAAATGCTAAAAAATCTTGATACGCTTAATGGCTTTGTGTTAGCAGAACGTGTAATGTTTGCTTTAAGCGATCACTATGGTAAGCAACATGCACATGAAATTGTTTATGAAAATGCTATGAGAGGTATAGAAAATCATAAAACTTTCAAAGAAGTTTTACTTGAAGATGAGCGCGTGAGTAAGGTTTTAAGTGAAAAAGATATTGATGTTTTAATGGATGCTACAACTTATGTAGGTTATGCACCAAAATTAGTTGATGAGTTCTTAGAAAAAATCGCTAATGCACCAATTCTAAAGTAGGAAAAAATGTATTTAAGTGAAAAACTAGCCGAATTTATCGTAAATTTAGACTATGAAGCTATCCCTAGTGAAGTAAAACAAAGAGCAAAAGAGCTTATGCTTGATGCACTAGGAACAGCCCTAGCTGCTAAAAATGAAGCTTGTGTTTTAAATGCAACTAAGGCTTTTGAAGCTTTAAGCGTAAATCCTAGTGAAAAAATTTGGAGTGAAGATAAAAAGCTTGATGTAATTTATGCTGCGATGGTAAATGCTATTGCAGCGCATGCCCTTGATTTTGATGATACTCATACTGAAGCTATTTTGCACGCTAGTGCTATTTTAACTCCGCTTTGTTTAACTTATGGATTTAGCGTAAGTAAAGATGGAAAAAAAGTTTTAAAAGCTTTTATAGTTGGTTGGGAAATTGCTGCTAGAGTGGGTATAGCAAGCAAAGGAAGTTTCCATAAACGCGGCTTTCATACTACAGCTATAGCAGGAATTTTTGGTAGTGTGGCTGCAAGTTGTGTTTTACTTGGTTTAAACAAAGAACAAATCATCAATGCGCTAGGTTTAGCAGGAAGTTTTGCAAGTGGGGTAAATGAGTTTTTATCTAATGGTTCTAATTCTAAAGTTTTACACATAGCTAATGCTTTGAAAAATGGAATTTTAGTAGCAAATTGCGCAAAAGCTAATATGAGCGGTCCTTTGAGTATATTTGAAGGAAGGGATAATATCTTTAGAACTTTTGGCTTAGAAGATGAGTGTGATAAAAATGAACTTTGTAAGGGCTTGAATGAAATTTGGCAAGTAATGCAAGTTTCGTTAAAACCTTATCCAAGTTGTCATTTTGCACATGGGCTTATTGATTGTGCTATGAGTTTAAGAAATGATGGCTTAAAAGCACAAGATATCAAAAGTATACATTGTTTTGTAGATGAGGTGCCAATTTCATTTATCTGTGATCCAATAGAAGCAAAATACACTCCACAAAGTGCTTATGCTGCTAAATTTTCCATGCCTTTTTTAATGGCTTTGGCATTTTTTGACGGTAAGATCACTTTAAAATCTTATGAACATTTAAATAGAGCTGAACTAATAGAATTTGCTAAAAAAATTAGCTATGAAAAGAAAAAATCTAGCGGTTTCCCTAAATACTTTCCAGGACATTTAGAAGCTGTTTTAAATGATGGAAGAGTAATTAAAAAAGATGTACTGATTAATAAAGGAAATTTTGATAATCCTTTAAGTTTTGATGAATTAAAAGATAAATTTCTTTCTAATGCTAGCATAGCACTTTCTTTAGAAAAGGCTGAGGAATTAGTCAAAAAGCTTCAAAATTTAGAAAATCTAAATGATTTTGATTTCTAGCAATCTCATTTTTTGAGATTGCTTATTATTTTAAAAAAGAAATAATTTAATTTTTTATATAATGTTTTATCTTAGTTTTTGTAAGGAAAAACATGACTTTAGATACATTAAAAGATAATGAAGAAGCTATTATAGTAGGCTTTGAAGCAGATAAACAACTCCAAGCAAGACTTTTTAGTTTTGGTTTTGCAAAAAACAAAAAAGTTAAAAAAATTCGCTCTTCTATTGCAAATTCTACTATTATGGTAGAACTTGATACAACTTGCGTGATTTTACGCTCAAGTGAAGCAAAAATAATACAAATTTCAAAAGAGTTTTAATGAAAGAAATCATCGTTGCTTTAGTGGGTCAGCCAAATGTCGGTAAAAGTTTATTAATTAACGCACTTTGCAAAGCTAATATGAAAGTTGGTAATTTTAGCGGTGTTACAGTTGAAAAAGCTGAAGCTAGATTAATTTATAAAAATTATGAGTTTAAATTTATAGATTTACCAGGAACTTATGCATTAGATGGTTATAGCGAAGAAGAAAAAATTACAAAAGATTTTTTAAAAAAGGGTAAATTTGATCTTGTAGTAAATGTGCTTGATTCTACAAATTTAGAGCGTAATTTGATTTTGAGTGCATCTTTAATAGAAGCTAAAATCAAAATGATTATGGCTTTAAATATGCAAGATGAAGCTAAAAATGAAGGTTTTAGCATAGATTTTAAAATTTTGTCCCAACTTCTAAATACACCTTGTCTTGGCGTGTGTGCTAAAACTAAAGAAAATCTAAATGCACTTTTGGATTTAATCATTTTAACCCATGAAGCTAAATTTGAAGCCAAAGAGCGTGTTTATAGTGATATCATAGAAGAAGAACTTGCAAAAATAAGTGAATTTTTAAATCAAAATGAAATTACTTATTTAGATTTTTCTACAAAAGATTTAGCACTTGCTTTACTTAAAAATGAAGCCAATATAGTCATTTCACACGCTTTGAGAAAAATACTTGATGAAGCTTTAGAAAAAATTTACATGGCATATCACAGTAAAGATATGGAAAGTATTTTTAAAGAAGAGCTAATTGCTTTTGCAAATGGTATATGTGCTAAGGTTTTAAGTAAGGGTGTTAAGTATAAAAATCATACCAAAGAAATAGATTCTATTTTAATCAATAAATTTTTAGGAATTCCTATATTTTTGTTTTTTATGTGGGCTTTATTTCAACTAACCTTTACTTTAGGTCAAATCCCTATGGATTATATAGAAATGTTTTTTGCTAATTTAGGTGATATGGTAAAAAATAATATTAGCAATGAATTTATCGCTTCAGCCTTAGCTGATGGTGTTTTAGGTGGGGTTGGTGCGGTTATAACTTTTTTACCAAATATTATGATTTTATTTTTTGGTATAGCCTTGCTTGAAACAACTGGATATATGGCTAGGGTTGCATTTTTATTAGATGGAATTTTATACAAATTTGGCTTACATGGTAAAAGTTTTATCCCTTTAATCACGGGTTTTGGCTGTTCAGTACCTGCATTTATGGCTACAAGAACTTTAAAAAATAAAAAAGATAGATTATTAACTCTTTTTATTATTAATTTTATGAGTTGTGGTGCAAGACTTCCTGTATATGTGCTTTTTGTTGGAGTGTTTTTTCCTGCTGATGTAGCGGGAAATTATCTTTTTGGGATTTATCTTTTGGGTGCGTTTTTGGGTTTGATTGCAGCTAAAATTTTAAGAATGAGTGCTTTTAAAGGACAAGATGAACCCTTTGTAATGGAAATGCCAAAATATAGAATGCCAAATTGGAATTTGGTATGGTTTATGGTGTTTAACAAAGCCAAAATGTATTTAAAAAAAGCAGGAACATTTATTTTGATAGCTTCTTTGCTTATTTGGTTTGCGAGTAATTTTCCTGCACAAGAAAATAATACTCAAGATGCTTTAACTCAAGAGCTTCAGATAGAAAATAGTTATCTTGGACAATTTGGTAAAGCAATAGAGCCTATTTTTGCACCACTTGGCTTTGATTGGAAACTTAGTGTATCTTTGGTAAGTGGTTTAGCTGCTAAAGAAGTGATGATTTCTACTATGGGTGTGCTTTATTCTTTAGGTGATGAAGTTGATGAGACAAGTTTAAATTTACAAGAAGCCATAAAAGAAAATATCCCTTTTAGCACAGCAGTAGCTTTTATACTTTTTGTTATGATTTATAATCCTTGTTTTGCAGCAACTATAGTTTTTGCTAAAGAAGCAGGAAATAAAAAATATGCATGGTATCTTTTTATATTTACATCTTTATGTGCGTATTTGGTTGCTTTTGTAGGGATTAATATTGCTAAATTGATAATTTAATCATCTTTATGATGATTAAATTTCCATTTTTTGCTCTAAAGAGTGTTGCCAAAAGGCTGTTTCAAGTCTTACGGTAGTATAAAAAATTTCGTTTAACTTTTTAAATTTTTCTTCGCTAATGCTATTTGCATAAGAATTAAAAAAGTCTTTAAATTCTTTGATTTCATCTTGAAATTCTTTACCCGCATAGGTTAAAATCCATTCTTTGTAAGGATGATTTTCTAAGCTTTGTTTATTAAGCCCTTTATAAATTTCTTCTCCTATATATGCATAGCCTATAGCACAAGCACTCAAAGCACACAGCATATCCAAATAATCTCCATTTTGTCCCACGCTTAGTAAGTATCTTGTATAGGCAATATTAGTTAAACTTTCATCTTTATGGTTAAGTTTTTCTACATCAATACCTAGCTTTAAAATACTTCTATGAAGCTCTAATTCTCCTTCTAAAGTGTAGTTTTGATTTTTAATAGCAAATTGAATTTCTTTAGCATTATTTGCATTTAAAGCAAGCAGAGCATAACATTTTGCATAATTATTTAAAAAGATATAATCTTGTTTAAGATAAAACAAAAATACATCTTTTTCTAAAGTGCCATTTTGAAGTTTTTTTACAAATTCATGATAGATATATTGCTCCCAAGTTTTTTTATTTTCTTTTATAAGTTTATCTAAAAGCATTAATTTCCTTTGTTAAAAATTAAGCTTTTATTTAAACACAGATAATTAAATTTTTTCGTAATAATCTTTAATTTTTAACTTTTTAAACAAGAAATTTATTTTTTTATTGTAAAATGTGGTTTAATTTTTTAAACTAGGAGATAAAAATGGCAATTTTTGATGATGTAAAAAAAGTAGTTGTTGAGCAACTTAGTGTTGATGAAGATGCAGTTAAAATGGAATCTAAAATCATTGAAGATTTAGGTGCAGATTCTTTAGATGTTGTTGAATTAGTTATGGCTTTAGAAGAAAAATTTGATGTAGAAATTCCAGACAGTGATGCTGAAAAACTAGTAAAAATCGAAGATGTTGTTAATTATATAGAAAATCTTCAAAAATAAAATTAATTTTTAATAAGGAGTGCGGTTTGAAACGCGTTGTAGTAACAGGTATAGGAATGATCAATGCTCTTGGCTTAGACAAAGATAGCTCATTTAAAGCAATTTGTGATGGTAAAAGTGGCGTTGATAAAATCACTCTTTTTGATACCACTGATTTTCCAGTGCAAATTGCTGCTGAAGTAAAAAATTTTGACCCTTTAAGTGTTTGTGATGCTAAAGAGGTTAAAAAAATAGATCGTTTTATACAACTTGGTATTAAAGCAGCAAGAGAAGCTATGGAAGATGCTAAATTTGATGAAACTTTAAATAAAGAAGAATTTGGTGTAGTTTCAGCAGCTGGTATAGGTGGTTTACCAAATATAGAAAAAAATTCCGTTACTTGCGCACAGCGTGGACCACGTAAAATTACTCCTTTTTTCATACCTTCAGCTTTGGTTAATATGCTTGGCGGGATTATTTCAATCGAGCATGGATTACAAGGACCAAATATCTCATGCGTAACTGCTTGTGCAGCGGGGACTCATGCTATAGGCGAAGCTTATAAAAGCATAGCTTTAGGCAATGCAGATAAAATGCTTGTAGTAGGTGCTGAAGCAGCCATTTGTGCTGTGGGTATAGGTGGCTTTGCTGCTATGAAAGCTCTTTCTACTAGAAATGATGATCCAGCCAAAGCTTCAAGACCATTTGATAAAGAAAGGGATGGTTTTGTGATGGGTGAGGGTGCCGGTGCTTTAGTGTTTGAAGAGTATGAGGCTGCTAAAAAGCGTGGAGCTAAAATTTATGCTGAGTTAGTAGGTTTTGGCGAAAGTGCGGACGCACATCATATCACTTCGCCTACTTTAGAAGGGCCATTGCATGCTATGAAAAAAGCTTTAAAAATGGCAGGAAACCCAAAAGTAGATTATATTAATGCGCACGGAACTTCTACTCCGGTAAATGATAAAAATGAAACGGCAGCTATTAAAGAACTTTTCAAAGATCAAATTCCTTTAGTTAGTTCTACAAAAGGTCAAACAGGACATTGCTTAGGTGCTGCTGGAGCTATTGAAGCTGTTATTTCTTTAATGGCACTTGATCAAGGTATATTACCGCCAACTATCAATCAAATCGTAGCAGATGAAAATTGCGATCTTGATTATATACCAAATACTGCAAGAAAAAGCGAAGTTAATGTTGTAATGAGTAATTCTTTTGGTTTTGGTGGAACAAATGGTTGTGTGATTTTCAAAAAAGTAGATTAATATGGCTTCATATTTAGATTTTGAAAAAAATATTCAGCAAATTGATGAAGATTTGGCAAATGCTAAAATCAAAGGCGATGATGAAGCAGTAAAAATTTTAGAAAAAAACCTTGAAAAAGAAACTCAAAAAGTTTATAAAAATTTAAGCGACTACCAACGCTTACAGCTTGCAAGACATCCTGATCGTCCTTATGCGCTTGATTATATTCAAGCTATATTAAGTGATGCTTATGAAATTCATGGTGATCGTGCTTTTAGAGATGATCCTGCTATTGTGTGTTATGCGGGCTATATAGGTGGTAAAAAAGTTATTGTTATAGGTGAGCAAAAAGGTAGAGGTACTAAAGATAAACTTCATAGAAATTTTGGTATGCCTCATCCTGAAGGTTATAGAAAAGCTCTAAGAGTAGCAAAAATGGCTGAAAAATTTGACATACCGGTGTTATTTTTAGTGGATACTCCGGGTGCTTATCCAGGAGTGGGTGCTGAAGAACGTGGTCAAAGTGAGGCTATAGCTAGAAATTTATATGAATTAAGCGCTCTTAAAACAATCACTATAGCAGTAGTTATAGGCGAAGGTGGAAGTGGTGGTGCTTTAGCCATAGGAGTAGCTGATAAACTTGCTATGATGAAAAATTCAGTTTTTTCTGTGATTTCACCTGAGGGTTGTGCTGCTATTTTATGGAATGATCCATCAAAAAGTGAAGCTGCTACTAAGGCGATGAAAGTAACTGCTGATGATTTAAAAACTCAAGGTTTAATTGATGATGTTATCGAAGAACCAATGAGTGGAGCTCATAGAGATAAAGAAAATGCGATTAAAAATTTAAGTGATTATGTCTTAAAAGCTATAGAAGAATTAGAACAATACGATAAACGTGAATTAGCAGCATTAAGAATGCAAAAAATCTTTAAATTTGGAGCTTTTTCTGAATAATTTGCATTTTTATGCAAATTTCAACTTTTTTTAAAAAAACTATTGTATAATTACAACTTCAATTCAGTGGTTGGATAGCTCAGTCGGTAGAGCAGCAGACTGAAAATCTGCGTGTCGGCAGTTCGATTCTGCCTCTAACCACCATTCATTTTCTATTATAAAAATCGTCTAATTCTCGAAGTTCATTTTCGTTAAATCCTGCTTGTATTCTAGCTGTTTTGTTATATACTTTTCCTAAAAGATTAAATTCTTTATATTTGGCACAAAGATCAATATAATTATCATTTTCTTTTTTTGCATAATTCCACCAAAAATCCCCTTTATTTACATGTTTAATCTCATCATTTAATATAATGGTAAAAATTTCGCTAAATAAATTTTTTATAGGATGATTAGTGGTGTTTAATTTTTCTAAAACAAAAGGATTAGCATCAAGTCCTTTTGCTTCAAGTCCTCTATGAACTATGCCCATTCTGTGAGCAAGATTATCTTTGGTTAAAAATAAGGCTTTTTCAAGATTATCATGTGCATGGAAATCTCCATATTTAAAACCAAGTTCATTTAAAGTTTTTTCTAAAAGTAAAAAATGCTTAATTTCTTCATCAGCTACCTCAAGCCAATCTTGATAAAATTTCAATGGCAAGTTTTTAAATCTATAACTAGCATCTAAAGCCAAATTTATAGCACTATATTCTATATGTGCAACTGAATGTAAGATTTTAGCTAAAGATAAAATGCTATTTGCCTCTTTAGGGCGTCTTATTTTCATAGGATGAAGGATTTTAACTTGTGAGTTTTCACAAATGATCGCCTCATGAGAATGATTAAAATCATATAAATTAGCTTTAAAATTTTCATAAAATTCATTAAATAATTCAATCTTTTTAAAAATATCTTTGTGATATAAAATTTTTTCTAATTCTTCAAAAAAATTTCTTTTCATTTTTAAACCTTGTTAAATATTATATAAGATAAAAAAGTATAATATAAAAATTTTGAAAATTTAAAAAGGTTTGCTAAAAATATGTTTAATGTCATACACGCTCTATTTTTTAGAGAGCTAAAGACAAGATTTGGTATTAATAAATATCTGGGCTATTTTTGGGTGATCGGCGAGCCTATGATGGTAGTTTTGGTAATCACTTCTATTATAACAGCTATTAGAGAATTTCATCATCAAATCATGCCCGAAGGTGTTTCTATCTTTTTATTTTTAGCAGTAGGGATTATACCTTTTTTTATGTTTAGAAGTATTATTACTCAGCTTTTAAATGGCATAGGTGCTAATCTAGCTCTTTTTGCTTATAAACCTATTCGTCCCATACATGTTTTTATTGCAAGAGCACTGCTTGAGTTTTGTATTTATTTTACTATTTTTATTTGTGTAATGTTTTTAGCAGGTTGGTTTTTGCATATGCAAGTTATACCTAAGCATTTTCTAGAAGTGATGTTTTCGTTTTTTTTGCTTGTGGTATTTGGTTTTGCTATGGGGATGTGTTTTGCTATAGCAGGACATTTTGCAGAGCCTTTAAAAATGGCATTAAATTATTTAAATATAGTTTTATACTGGACAGCTTTGGTGGTATTTCCTATATGGATAGTTCCAAAACCTATTTTAGACATTTTATATTACAATCCACTTTTGCATATCATGGAGCTTTTAAAATATAATTTTTTTCAAAATTATCCATTGCTTGATGATTATAATTATTATTATCCTATTGCATGCTTGAGTGTGATTTTGTTTTTGGGTTTGTTTTTTTATTATTTTACTAGAGAAAAGTTGATAGCGGTGCGATGATAAAATTAGTTAATTTAACCAAATCTTTTCCCATGCGCAATGGTGGAAGGCATTATGTTTTTAAAAACTTAAGTTTTGAATTCCCTGAAAATTGTAGTATTGGCTTGATGGGGCGCAATGGTGCTGGAAAATCAACCTTAATGAAACTTTTAAGTGGCTCCTTACTTCCTGATAGAGGTAAGATTATCACTAATAAAAAATTATCTTGGCCATTAGGTTTGGCAGGTGCGTTTCAACACAGACTTTCAGCAAGGGACAATGCACGCTTTGTGGCTAGAGTATATGGCTATAAAGGAAAGGCTTTAGAAGAAAAGATTAAATTTGTGGAAGATTTTGCTGAGCTGGGTAAGTTTTTTGATGAGCCTATGAATACTTACTCAGCAGGTATGAGCGCTAGGATATCTTTTGGCTTAAGTATGGCGTTTGATTTTGATTATTATTTAATTGATGAAGCAGGTGCTGTGGGCGATCCTAAATTTAGAGAAAAAAGCTCTAAAATCTATAAAGAAAAATTAAGCCAATCAAAAGTTATCATGGTTTCGCATAATGTAGCTGAAATTAAACAATGGTGTGATAAAATTATATTTATGCAAGATGGACAAGCTACTATATATGATGATGTAGATGAGGGCATAGCGGTGTATCAAGGAAAAATAAATGCAAAATGATTTATTAAAAAAGTTTAAAAATTTAAAGATACTTAACTCTTTCAAAATAGTGTTGATTCTAACGGCATTTGTTGTATTTTATTATGTTTTTATAGCAGCAAATCGCTATGTAAGCGAAAGTGTTTTAAGTGTGAAATCAACCACAGGAGATAGCGGAGCTATTACCGGAATTGCCGCATTTTTGACTAATAATTCTTTTTCAAGCGAGGATATAACTTTCTTAAAATCATATATTCATTCTTTAGATATGCTAAATATTTTAGAAGAAAAAATTCAAATTCGCGAGTTATATCAAAAACAAAAACTTGATTTTTTTTATAGTATTTCTTCATCAGCTGACCAAGAGGATTTTTTAAAGTATTATCAAAACCGTGTTAAGATTACTCAAGAAAACTCGGCTAATGGGCTTTTGCGTGTAGAAGTAGAAGGTTTTGACCCACAAAGTGCACATTTAATAGCTTCAACTATAGTTAAAGAAAGCGAAAAATTTATCAATGAAATTTCACACAAAGCTGCAAGAGATCAAATGCAATTTGCTGAAGAAGAGCTTTTACAATTTAAAAAAAGATATCAAAAGGCTAAAGATGAGCTTTTAGCTTTTCAAAATAAATATGGAGTATTTGATCCACTCAAACAAGCAGAAGGTACTCTAAAACTCATAGCTGAACTTGAATCAAAAATAGCAGCTAAAGAAGCTGAGCTTTTAATGATGCAAAGCTATATAAATGATAATGCACCACAAATTGTCACTATAAAAAGTGAAATCACAGCTTTAAAAAAACAACTTCAAAAAGAAAAATCCAAAGTTTCATCCCCAAAATCTTCTCAAAAACTTAATGATCTTGCAGCTAAATTTCAAGATCTAACCATAGAAGCAGGTTTTGCAGAAAGCGCTTACACAGCTGCATTAAAAGCATATGAGAGTGCTAGGATAGAAGCTTTAAGAAAGATAAAACAAGTAGTTATAGTGCAAAGTCCAAGTTTACCTCAAAGTGCTAAATACCCAGAAGCTTTGTATAATATACTCACAGCTTTTATGATTTTATCTTTGATTTATGGAATTGTTAAATTTATTAAAATGATTATAGAGGAGCATAGATACTAATGAAAAAGATATTTTTATTTTTACTTTTACCTTTGTTTTTATTTTCAGCGGTAGATGTTTCTCAAATTGCAAAAATTCAAAATCAGCCATCAGCTCCATCTTCGGAGTCACAAATTATAAATTATGATAGCAACCAAAGTGATTTTAATCAAACTCAAGCTCCGATAACTAAAGTTTTTGGCGCGCATTTGTTTAATGGAAACTTTACTAAATTTACTCAACATGTTTACAATCCTGATTATAAACTAGCAGTAGGCGATAGGATTAATGTAAAAATTTGGGGTGCAGTAGAGTTTATACAAACCTTAACAGTAGATTCTCAAGGAAATATTTTCATACCAAAAGTAGGTGCGATTAATCTTTTGGGCGTGAAAAATAGTGCTTTGGTACAAGTTATTACAAAAGCTATCAATAAAATTTATAAAAGCAATGTTTATGTATATGCGGATATGGATATTTATCAAAATGTATCGGTATTTGTTACAGGAAATGTGAATCAACCAGGTCTTTATCAAGGATTAAGTTCAGATTCTATCATACAGTATTTAGATAAAGCAAGCGGTATTAATTTAGAATATGGTAGTTTTAGAGATATTCAAATTTTAAGAGATAATAAAGTCATTAAAAAGATAGATTTATATGATTTTTTACTTAAAGGTCAGCTTGATCTTTTTCCTTTTAGAATGGGTGATGTGATCTTAGTGGGTAGTGTGCAAAAGTATGTTTTTGTAGAAGGAGATGTACAAAAACCTTTTAGATTTGAGCTTAGTAATGATATTTTGAATTTAGAAGATATAGCCAAAGTTGCAGGAGCTAAGCCCATAGTTACTAATGCTGTGGTAAAAAGCTATAGAGATGATCATAAATTGCACGTAGATGCGTATAGTAAAAAGCAGTTTTTAGGTGTGAAATTATACAATGGTGATGAGATAGAGTTTAGACCTGATTATACAGCGCAAAATATTAGCATTAGTATAGAAGGTGAACATAGTGGTCTGCACTCTATGGTAGTAAAAAAAGGCACAACTTTAGCTGAACTTGCTAAAATGATTGCGGTTAATGATCAATCAAACATTAATGCCTTGCAAGTTTTTAGAAAAAGTGTAGCAGCCACTCAAAAGCAGCTTATTGAGGCTCAACTTAAAGAGCTTGAAACATTAGCTCTAACAAGTTCTTCGGTTAATGCTGAACAAGCTAGCATTAGAGCTACTCAAGCTAAGACGATTTTAGAATTTATTGCGCGTGCAAAGCAAGCCCAGCCAAAAGGACAAATCGTTATAGACAGCGTCAAAGCGTATAATTCTATAGTATTAGAAGAAGGTGATGTAGTAAATGTACCTAGTAAAAATAATCTTGTTTTGGTTCAAGGTGAAGTTTCTATACCAGGTGCATTTGTATATATGGATAAAGAAAAATTAAGATATTATATCAATTTAGCAGGTGGTTTTAGCGATAGAGCTGATATATCAAGAGTGTTGGTAATCAATGCTAATGGCAAAGCAACTAAATACAGCGGTAGAAGCTCAGCAGATATCAAAGCAGGAGATTCGATTTTGGTTTTACCAAAAGTAGATAGTCAAAATTTACAAATCTTTAGCATGTTAACACAAATTTTATATCAAATAGCTATTGCAACTAATGTAGTGTTAAATATATAGGAATTTAGATGAGCCAAATCGATGCAATTAAAATAGCCAAAGAAGTTTTTGAGATAGAATCAAAAACAATTTTAGATTTATGTGATAACTTAGATGAAGATTTTAATAAAGCCATTGAGCTGATTTTATCTATCAAAGGTAGATGTGTAGTAAGTGGCATGGGTAAGTCAGGCCATATAGGAGCTAAGATAGCTGCGACTTTGGCTAGTACAGGCACTCCAAGCTTTTTTATGCACCCAGGTGAAGCTTTACATGGAGATCTTGGTATGCTCACAAGTGAGGATGTGCTTTTAGCTATTTCAAATTCAGGAGAGACTGAAGAGGTTTTAAAACTCATACCAGTGATTAAAAAAAGAAAAATTCCTTTAATTGTTATGGCAGGAAATCAAAACTCTACTTTAGCTAAACAAGCAGATATTTTTATAAACATAGCAGTAAAAAAAGAAGCTTGTCCGCTTCAACTTGCTCCAACTTCTTCTACCACGGCTACTTTAGCTATGGGTGATGCTATAGCAGTAGCTTTAATGAGGGCAAGGAAATTTAAACCTGATGATTTTGCTTTGTTTCATCCAGGGGGTAGTTTAGGTAGAAAGCTTTTGACTAGGGTGGGTGATTTGATGGTATCAAATAATCTACCTATAGTCAGTCCTGAGAGTGAATTTAATGAGTTAGTTGATGTGATGACTAGTGGTAAATTAGGACTTTGTATAGTACTTGAGAATGAAAAACTAGTTGGGATCATCACAGATGGTGATTTAAGAAGAGCATTAAGAGCAAATGATAAGCCAAGATTTGATTTTAAAGCTAAAGAAATCATGAGTGAGAATCCAAAAACCATAGAAGCAAGCGCCATGGCAAGTGAAGCAGAAGAGCTCATGTTGAAACATAAAATCAAAGAAATTGTTGTCACTCAAGATGAAAAAATAGCGGGCATTATACAGCTTTATGCGATAGGAAATGTGTAAGTTTAAATTATAAGGAGATTTTGTGAGAGGTATTATTTTGGCAGGTGGAAGTGGCACTAGACTTTATCCAGTAACAAAAGGCACTAGTAAACAATTGTTACCAATCTATGATAAACCCATGATTTATTATCCGTTGTCGGTTTTGATGTTATCTGGAATAAAAGAAATTTTAATTATATCCACACCTAAAGATTTGCCAAGATTTCAAGAGTTATTAGGAGATGGGAGTGAATTAGGGATTGTGCTGTATTATAAGGAGCAACCAAGTCCTGATGGGCTAGCACAAGCCTTTTTATTAGGCGAAGAGTTTATAGGTAATGATGATGTGTGTTTGGTATTAGGTGATAATATTTTTTATGGTCAAGGATTATCTTATTTACTAGCAGAAAGTGTTGAAAGAGCAAAAAATAATTCCAAAGCTACTGTTTTTGGTTACTATGTTAATGATCCTGAAAGATATGGTGTTGTAGAATTTGATCAGCAAGGTAGAGTGATTAGTATAGAGGAAAAACCAGAAAAACCAAAGAGTAATTATGCTGTTACTGGCTTATATTTTTACCCTAATGATGTTGTAACTAAAGCAAAGCTAGTAAAACCATCAAACAGAGGAGAGTTGGAAATTACAACATTAAACCAAATGTATCTTGAAGAAGAAAGATTAAATGTCGAGATTATGGGGAGAGGTTATGCTTGGTTTGATACAGGTACACATGATTCTTTGTTGGATGCCAATATCTATGTGCAAACATTAGAAAAAAGACAAGCTTTAAAAATAGCATGTTTAGAAGAAATAGCTTACAACAAAGGGTATATAACCAAAAAGCAATTACTAAAACTAGCAGAACCTTTATTGAAAAATCAGTATGGTCAATATCTAGTAAAAATATCAAAGAATATTTTTTTAAATGAGTTTTAATGCAAATAATTGATACGAATTTTAATGATGTTAAACTAATAAAAAAAGAATTGTTTTTTGATAATAGGGGTTATTTTACAGAAGTTTTCCACCAAAAAAAAATTGTAAAAAAAATATGTAAAAATATAGATTTTGTTCAAGAAAATGAAAGCTGTTCAAAAAAAAATACTATAAGAGGTTTGCATTATCAAATACATCCTTTTGCACAAACTAAATTAATAAATGTTAGTAGTGGTGGAATTTTAGATGTAATTGTGGATTTGCGTAAGAATAGTCCAACTTTTTTAGAGCACATCAAGCTCACAATTAGAACTGAAGATAATATGTTGTTGTTTATTCCTCGTGGATTTGCGCACGGTTTTATAGCATTAGAGGACTTTACAAAAGTCTCTTATATGGTCGATAATTTTTACAACCCAAAGAGCGAAAGAGGTATACTATATAATGATCCGCAGTTAAAAATTGATTGGGGTGTAAATCATTCTGATGTTTTAATTTCTGATAAGGATCGATATCTACCTACACTTGAGCAAATTCGAGATTTTTTTGATTATAATGTGGATTACTATGAATAAAAGCATTGCTATTTTAGGCTCTAATGGTCAATTAGGAAAGACTTTTCAGGAATTGTCCAGATTGTTTGAAAAAAAATATAATGTGTATTTCTTTGATAAAATACAATTAAATATACAAGATAAAAATTTACTAGAGTATTTTTTTGATAAATATAAGTTTAATTACGTGATCAATTGTGCTGCATATACTGATGTAAATTTGGCAGAAGTTGAGCAGGAAAAAGCTTATATGCTTAATTATAATAGTGTTGAAAATATAGCAGACTTGGTCAAAAAATATAATTTAACTTTTATTCATATTTCCACTGATTATGTTTTTGATGGTAAAAGTTGCACTCCTTATAAAGAGAATGATGCAGTAAACCCTTTAAATGTTTATGGTAAGTCAAAGTTAAGAGGTGAGCAAGCAATTATAGATGTTAAGCCAAACAATACAATTATCATAAGAACATCATGGTTGTATAGTAATTATAAAGGAAATTTTGTTCATGCTATACGAAATCTTGGTAAAAAAAAGGGAGAGATTAATGTTGTCTATGATCAGATAGGGACGCCTACATATGCCAGAGATTTAGCTGAGGTAATTTTAAATATTTTGCCATATATACAAAATGATAAACCAGAAATTTATCATTATTCTAATGAGGGTATTGCTAGTTGGTATGATTTTGCAAAAGAGATAATGAAATTATCGCAATTAGATTGTAATATTAAACCTATAGAAAGTAAAGATTTTTTAGTATTAGCTCCAAGACCTTCTTATTCTGTGTTAAATAAACAGAAAATTAAAGAAAAGTTTCATATTGAAATTCCATATTGGAGAGATAGTTTGGAAAAATGTATAAGTATATTATAGAAGGACGGTATTTTATGAAAAATTTATTATTAACAGGAACAGCAGGTTTTATTGGTTCGAATTTTGTACCGTATTTTTTAGAAAAATATAAGGATTATATCTTAATCAATCTTGATCTTTTAACGTATGCAGGTAGATTGGAAAATTTAAAAGAGTGTCGAAACAATCCTAGGCTTAAATTCATAAAAGGAGATATTTGTAATCAAGAGTTGGTTCAATTTCTTTTTGAAGAATATAACATCCAAGGTGTTATTCACTTTGCTGCAGAATCGCATGTTGATAATTCTATCAAAAATCCTGAAATTTTTATTCAAACAAATATAAATGGGACATTTAATCTGCTAAATATAGCATACAAACATTGGATGGAGAGGCCGTTTGTATATAAAGAGAAATACCAAAATTGTAGATTTCATCATATTAGTACAGATGAAGTTTATGGAACTTTAGGGGAGAGTGGATTTTTTACAGAAAATACCCCTTATGCTCCAAATTCACCTTATTCTGCCAGCAAAGCTAGTTCTGATATGCTTGTAAGGTCTTATCATGAGACCTATGGATTAAATACTATTATTACTAATTGTTCTAATAATTATGGACCAAAACAGCATGATGAAAAATTAATACCTACAATCATACGAAATGCATTGGCGGGTAATAAAATTCCAATTTATGGAGATGGGAAAAATATTCGAGATTGGTTATATGTTTTGGATCATTGCAAAGGCGTTGATCTCGCTTATCATAATGGAAAATCAGGACAAACTTACAATATCGGTGGTAGAAATGAGAGGACAAATCTACAGATTGCTTATAAAGTATGCGAATTATTAGATCAATATAAACCAAAAGATATTAGCTATAAAGAGCAAATTGCTTTTGTGGAGGATAGAGCGGGACATGATAAGCGTTATGCTATTGATGCTAGTAAAATTGAAAATGAGCTTGGTTGGAAAGCTGATGAAAATTTTGATACAGGTATAGTTAAAACAATAGAATGGTATTTAAAAAAATATGAATAATACAGTTGCGATTTTACTTGCTACGTATAATGGTGAGAAATATTTAAAAGAGCAAATAGACTCGATTTTAAATCAGACTTATAAAGATATTAAAATTTATATAGGAGATGATTGTTCAAAAGATAGCACTATTGATATTATTAGAACCTATAAAAACTTATATCCTGACAAAATTGTATATTATCAGAATAATGTAAATATGGGTTTTATTAAAAATTTCGAAAAGCTTCTTCAAATCTGTAGTGAAAATTATATAGCTTTTAGTGATCAGGATGATATTTGGGATAGAAATAAAATATTTCTACAATATACCGTGCTTAAAGAGAAAGAAAAGATATATCAAAACAAGGCAATAATGATACACCATGATTTAGAGGTTGTTGATTCTAATTCACACAAAATATTTGATTCATATTTTATTGCTAGGGGATATAAGTTTAGTTTAAAAAAAGATCTAGGTGCAATATTAGGACCTTGTGGTGTTATGGGTAATACTATTTTTATGAATAAACAATTAAAATCAATTATCTTACCATTTCCAGAAATGTTGGATTCGCATGATTATTGGATAGCGGTAAATTGTGAATTTTTTGGTGTGCGAGTCACTATGAATACGACATTGATAAAATATAGAATTCATGCGTTTAATACTAGTAATAAAAAAAACATCTTTTACCAAGGCTTAACAAGAAATAAAATTATATATTTACCTAACCATAATACAACGAGAAAAATTTTTCTTAAAAAATTAGTAAATCGAGTAAGCAGTCAAGATAAGAGAGTTTTAATGGCTTATCTTTCGTATTTAGAATTAAAGGGTAGTAGAATTAATATATATGTAAATCTAATTAAATTTAATTTATTAAAAAGAAAATTTTTTATTAGACTATTTATATTTTTTAGGTTATTATTTCATTTATATAAATATTAAGTTTTAGTTATATGTTTTAAAGTTTTTATATTTTTAAAAAGATATTTTAAAAAATTTTTAAATCCTATTATTTTTACAATATCAAATAAATAGGTTTTATATAGTATACATAAAAAATTATTTATATTATCATCATCACACTTCTTGCTATGTATATTGGAAACTGTATGCTGTATATTTTGTGTAATATTATAAATATTTTGAATTTTGTAATCCCATAGCTTTTTAGATGTGAATTGATTTAAGCGTTTGTGTATTTCTTTGATGTGTATTTCTTTGTAATTTTTATTGTATAATATTAAATTTACCTTTTGTAGTAATTCATCTAAATTATCACATAAAGCTTGTGAGTTGAGTAGAAAATCAAAATTTGGAATAATGTATTTTAGACTTAAAATTGGAATGTTTGAGTAAATCATGTCTATAATGGCTACGCCTCCGCCTAATGGTAATGAATCTATATATAAATCTGTAATTGAAATATAGTCTAATAGTTGGCTGTAGGGTATTTTTGGTAGTATTATTAAGCGATTATTTAGTTTTTTCACAGTACTATCCCAGTTTAATCTCTTAGCATTAGCACCAATGATTATGAACAAAATTTCAGAATTTATATTTATTATCTGTTCTACTATTTTAATAAAATTGATATTTTCGGTAGGTGTAAATTTATAGGAACTCGCAACAGATAAAACAATTTTGCTATTTAGTGGAATTGATAATTTTTGTTTTAATATGTTTTTGTCAAGATTTAAAGAAATGTTATTTTTTTCTATTGGAATTCCTAACAAATAACTTTTATTTGTTCCCCTATATTTATTTGATATTTTAACTCCGTAACTCCTTATTTCTAAAATTAAATCTGAGATACTGACTCCTATCCAAAATAAATGATCTGAATGATTGTAAAAAAGAACAGGCCTTTTAAAGTCCGAAGTTCCAAATGCTAATATTGGTGTAATATCATGGTTATGAATATGTAATATAATTATTTCATATCTAGAAGCTATTTTTCTTAATAATAATGCTTTTTTTTGAATATCTTTAATGTGTGATATAGAAAAGATACTGCCATTTTGTTTTTTTATAATGTTATGTAATTCTAAGTTAATTTGTACTTTTTTTTGCTCTGTAAGTAATATTGAGTGTGTTTTTAAATTTATATCGTGTTTGACCCACCTTTCTATAACTCTTGTATGTCCACCATTTGGGTAGGAATAGGTAAGAATATGTAATATATTATTTTGTTGGTATTTGTCAGGTAATTTAGTTTTAAGTTTAATGGCATTATCTATTAAAATGTTTTCTAGCTTATCGGAGCTAAGATATTTATTGCCATAGATAATTTTACTTTTTAGTAGTTTATTAATCATATTTAATTTTGTAGAATTTGATTTTTCATTTATAATTGTTTGCAATACAAAAAGATATGCTAGCTCTTTTTGATTGCAATCTAGATATTGTATTAATTCCAATTATTTATCACTTTCACAACTTGTGTTATTTCTTCTTCATTCATAACCGGTGATATTGGTAAGCTTATTATCTCTCTATGGATCTGCTCTGTAATTGGATATGACAAATGGTTGAATTCTTCATATGCCTGTTGTTTGTGAGGAGCTATTGGGTAGTGGATTATACTTTCTATGTTATTGTCTTTAAGATAACTTGTAAATTGATCTCTATTTTTAACTCTTACGGTAAAAACATGCCATACATGTGATTTGTCATCATCTATATGTGGTAAAATTACCAAACTATTTTTGATGTTTTCTATATAATATTTGGCTATTCTTGCTCTAACTGTGTTGTCTTGATCAAGATATTTTAGTTTGATATTTAACACGGCTGCTTGAATCTCATCTAATCTCGAATTAACTCCTTTATAAATGTGACAATATTTTTCGTGTGAACCATAATTAGCTAGAGCTTTAATTTTATAATATAATTCCTCATCATTTGTTGTAATACCACCTCCATCACCAATACATCCTAAATTTTTTCCAGGATAGAAAGAAAATCCAGAAGCGTCACCAAGATTTCCCACTCTTTTATTTTTATAATATGCTCCATGAGCCTGAGCAGAATCCTCTATTACTTTTAAATTATATTTACTTGCAATGGAATTAATTTTATCCATATCGCAAACTCGTCCATATAGGTGTACAGCCATAATAGCTTTTGTTTTTTTTGTAATTTTTTCTTCTATTAAATCTGGATTTATACAGTAAGTATTTATATCTGGTTCAACTAAAATTGGTACACAGTTATTATCACTTATAGCTAGTATGCTCGCAATGTATGTATTTGCTGGAACTATAATTTCATCACCATCTTTAAACCCGTATGCTTTTATAATTAGTTTTAATGCATCAAGTCCATTTGCCACGCCAAGTGCGTATTTTGTTCCACAAAAATTTGCAAATTCTCTAGTAAAATCTGCATTATGTTGACCTTGTAGATACCACCCACTATCTAAAATTTGTTTGATTTTTGTGTCTATTTCACTTTTGAAGCGGTTATTTATTTTTTCTAGATCTAAAAATTTAATCATTTCATTTCCTTATGTCAATAACTTGTCCAGTTAAATTACTTTTTAAAGTATCAATTGCAACTTTAGCGACTACTTCTGGATCTAGCAAAGTTTCTGGATCTTCTTTGCCAAAAGCCTTAAATCGCATAGCTGTTGCAGTTCTTTGAGGGTTGATAACATTGATCTTTACACCAAAATCTGAGTATTCCTCAGCTATTGCTTGTGTAAAATTTACTATAGCTGCTTTACTTGAAGAATATATAGAATAAAGAGCTCTTCCTCTTGTATACGAACTAGAAGTAAAGAGTAAAACATGTCCTTTTGTTTCTTTTAAATATTTAAGGCTTGATTTAACTAAATTTATTTGAGCTATATAATTTACAGAAATTTCATTTATGATATCGTTAAAATTTCTAGATTCAATAGATCCCATATTTAAAATACCAGCGCTTGAAATCACAAAATCGATTCTGTTATTCTTTTGATAAATTTCTTGAATTTTTTTGTCCACCATTATATAGTCATTTATATCACAACCATTATTTCTTGATAAAGGATAGGTTTTCACACCAAAAGAGGATAAGCCTTCTGTGATAATTTTACCAATACCGGTGTTTCCTCCGAAAATAATAGCTATCTTGCCTGAAAAATCGAAAACATTTTTACACTCATGTATATTTTTAGAATTAATCTGAAACAATTTATCAGCTAAAAATATATCTTCTTTATGAGTTATTTTGATATTAGTATTACTACCTTTTATCACATATACTTTATCTAAATTATATTTTAGTATTAATCCACAATCGTCTGTAAAATCATTATCATTTTTTGAAAGATTGTGTGCTTTCTTTATTAAAGAAAGCTTAAAACATTGCGGTGTTTGGCCTTGCATATAATTTTCTCTTTTAGGAATTTCTACAATATAATCATTTTCCACTCTAATTAAGGTATCGGTTGCTGGGATTGCAACATCTATAGCATTGTGAACTTCTAATGCCTTTACACATTTTTCAATAATATCTTCTGATAAGAATGGTCTTACACTGTCGTGAATGATTATATTGGCTTCTTGTTCTTCAATACAATTTATACCTATTGCTGAACTTTCTTTTCTAGTATCACCACCATTAACAATTTTAAGTACTTTACTGGCTTTAGAATTGATGATTATTTTTTCGAAAAAATTCCTATAAAGAGGATTGACAACCACTATGATATAATCAATATAGTTTGAATTTTCGAAAATTTGCAAAGTGTGTTCAAATATTGTCTTTCCAGATATTTTTGCTAATTGTTTTGGAAGTTCAGAGCCAAATCTTTTACCAACTCCTGATGCTAGTATAATGCCATAATTTTTCATTTAAGTATCTCATCCTGTATATATTTTAGTATGGTTTCTCCTACAAAAGGATAATTAAGTTTTAAATATTTAGAAAATAGTTCTCTTGATTCTTTTAATGTATCATTTTCGTTAATGACAACATCCTGAATAAAATTAATAATATCTTCTTTATTAAAAGCATGATAGTAATTTTCCAAACATTTTTGTCCTATATTTAGAAATTTATTTGAAACATCATCTTCTTGCATTAACATATAGCAAGCAGGCTTTCCTGTAAAAAGGTATTCTGCAGTAAATGAACCACAATCATGGATAATTGCATCAGAGTCTGCAAAACTTTGAAAATAAAAACTCATATTATCATCATATATGACATTTGGATTACTTTTCATGGTTTCAAGATATTTGTTTGTTTTTTCTTCTCCCCAATAATGTTTCAATGTCCAAAATAAAAGAATATGTGGTCGGAAAATAAAATCTATTTGAGGAAATAGCTTTGGAAGATCCAAGAAAAAATCAGAATATTTGAGAAAATTTGATATCTGCAATGCTTTCATGTTGATTGTATGATGAGGACATAAAAGTATTCTCTTTCTTTTCTTTTTCTCTTGATTAAAATTAACAAGATTATCCATTTTGCAGTAACCAGAAACAAAAGTATTTTTTGCTTTAAGAGGTTGATGAATTTTTAATTCATTATAGGTTTCGTATGAATCCACAAATACTTTCCAACACATATTATAAAAAGGTTTTTTTGCAATATGATCAAGCCCATATTTTAGCGTAAAAAACCCATAATTTTGAAAACAAGTTAAAACATTTTTATTGATAAAATGATCTATGAAATGATATTTATGTGCCATTGCTGGATATGGATTATCAAAAAAAACTATATCCATTTTATCTGAATAATCAAAATAAGTTTTTGTTTTGCTATCATATCCTAAAAACACATTATTGTAATTGTTTTTAAATCTTTCATAGCTTTCTTGCGAGATACATTCCGTTCTATCACTTCTGCTCACATCGGGAATTATTAATATAAATGGTTCAAAAAAGTCAGACCTTTCCATAGCTTTATAAAGACTTTCATATGAAAATACACCCATGGTGTAAAAACCAACTCTTATCTTAGATTGATTTTTTATGATATTATGTTTGATATTTTGCCTAACTGTTTCATAGTGTCTTTGTATGGCTAAATAGTAATTATCATAACTTTTTTTGTTACGATATATTGGTATAAAATGAAATAAGGTTATTTTTAATTCATTGTTATTGTTTATTTTCTCTAATAGTTTAATTTTTGAAAAATAGTACCTTTTGGATGTTTTATTCGTTTTTGTTCTATATATATTAAAACCAAAATATTTAACTATATAAAAACTACTAGATAGATATGTTTTAATTATGGTTAATCCAAATAAAGAGTAGATATTTTTTGTATAAGTTTCTGTGCTATTTAATTCTATATCTTTTTTTAATCTATCAGTTAGTAATTTTTTAATAAAAAATGCTTTAAAGAAAAAAGGAGGTAGGTTTTTTTTATTTTGTAATTTTAAAAAATCATTCATGTCATAATGATGTTTTATGGCAAAATTTGCATTACATATAAAATTTTTAATTTTTCTTACTTTAAGAAAGTCGGATATTCTTAAATTTGTTTGCAAAATATAATTTAAAAATAAATTAGCAGAAGTATTGATATGATAATTATTTTTAAAATACCGATAGACTAATTGGCTCAACTCTTGTTTTCTGTTTGGAGTTATAAAGTCCTCTAGAAGTTCTTGTAATGAGTAAAAATTAAGTCCTAATTTTGAAATGCCGTCTATGTCTACTCCCAAGGTTTTGTTATCACACTCGTTTAACCAAATAAATTTATCAAAAGGCATATCCTTGCCAACAAAAGGAGGTATGATGGTAGGTATACTTTCTTTTGCAAATTCTAAAGAAGCCATACCTAATGCAATTCCTAGATCCACCTTATTGCTTATGTATTCTTCTAAGTATTCATTTTCTAAAAAAGATCTAAAAAATATCTTTATGTTTTTATATTTTTGAAAATTAATCAAATGTGCTGAATTTCCATCCCCAATTATATGTAGGACAATTTTTTTGTCAATAAGTTCAATATTATTTAATATTTCTAATAAATTTAACAAAACAAATATTTTATCATTGTCTAATCTGCCAAGATAAGCTATATTGATCTCATTTTCATTAATGAAAGTTGTTATAGTTTTTTCTTTTTTTAAAATTTTTGGTTTTGAAAAAACTGGGACATAATGTTCAGGAAAAGCTTTCCCTAGCATTGCAGAACTTTGATGGCAGCAAACATTATCCATAAAAACTAAACTATTGGTTTTGTAGAATAATTCTATAAGATTCTTTTTATAAGCAATTCTTTTTTCATTAAGATGATTAAAAAGTATATTCCATGATGAAACATGAAAATTGATAATGAATACTTTAGCGTTTTTTAATTTATGAAATCTTTGTAAAAAAGTTGGAATCATATTTAAATAGGTAAAAAAAATAAATTCCTCATCAATAAAATCATATTCATCTTCGTAATTTAGTATTTTTAAATCAGTGTTATTGTATAAGGTATTGATATGTGCATGTTTAAAATTCATTACATAAGTTTCATGTTCGGTGTTTTCTCCTATAAATCTAGCAAGTTCATAAAAATAAGTTAAACCTCCACTAACTCTTTGTCTATGCGGATGAAAAAAAAGAATTTTCATTGTATTCCCTTGCGATATATTTTTCCAGAATATATAATATGATATCTTTAAGTTTGTCTTTGATTAAATATAAAATATATTATCATAATAACATAATTATATCATTTAAAATTTTATTTTTTAATTAAAAATTGTATCTTGAAATAATATTTAAGAGGAATTAAATATTACTATAGATATAATAAGTTAGAACTATATTTTATAAATAGGGGTAATCGTTATTTTAATTTATTTTATAAGGGAGTATTTATTATGAGAGATAAGATCAATAGTATAATATTTTCAATTTTGAAAGACTTATCTGAAGATTTAGAGAATGAAAATTTGAAAAATCCTACGATGCAAACAAAGATTTATGGGATTGAGGGTAATTTAGATAGTTTAGCATTAGTTGGTTTGGTGTCGGATCTTGAAAGTATCATTGCTGATGAATTTGGTATCGATTTGGTTCTTGCAAGTGACAAAACTATGAGTCAGAAGAATTCTCCTTTTAAAGATGTAGAAAGTTTAAGTAATTATATTTTTACTTTAATGGAAAAAGATAATGCAAGATAAGGTTATATTAATCACGGGTACTAGAAAAGGTATAGGAAAATTTTTAAGTGAATATTATTTGCAAAAGGGTTATGTAGTTTGTGGTTGCTCGCGTGGCGAAGCTAGTATAAATCATCAAAAATATCATCATTATGTTTTAGATGTATGTGATGAAATGGCTGTGGTGAAAATGATAAGAGATGTTAAAAAAAAATATAATAGAATTGATATATTGCTAAATAATGCGGGTATTGCTTCAATGAATCATATTCTAACTACTCCTTATCAAAGCGTTCAAAATATTTTTAATACAAATTTTTTTGGCTCTTTTCTATTTATTAGGGAGGTGGCAAAAATTATGAGTGTAAATTATTCTAAATCAAGAAATAATGAAGAAAGGTTAGAATATTGCAAAAATATGCCTTTTAGAATAGTGAATTTTACTACAGTTGCCACGCCTTTGAGATTAGAAGGGGAAGCTGTTTATGCCGCATCTAAGGCCGCGATTGTGAATTTTACACAAGTATGTGCTAAGGAACTAGCCGAATTTGGTATAACTGTAAATGCAATTGGTCCTACTCCCATTCCAACAGATCTTATTAAAAATGTTCCAAAAAATAAAATAGAATCCTTATTAAATCAGCAAGCTATTAAGCGTTTTGGTAGTTTCGGAGATGTTTTGAATGCTATAGAATTTTTCTTAGATGAAAAAAGTGATTTTATTACTGGACAAATTATTTATTTAGGTGGTGTAAATGGATAATTTTTCTGATAAGTTTCTAGATAGATTGGAAAAATATGATCAATATACGCCAGCTATTGCAGATAGTAACAAGGTGTATTCATACAAAGAGCTTAATCTTTTGAAAAAGAAGTATATATTAGAACTTCAAGAAAAAACTTCAAAATATGATACAATTGCTATAATTGGGGATTATAGTATAAATACTATTTCTTTCTTGCTAGCTTGTATTAAGATTCGTATAAATGTTGTTCCCATTGTTAAAGATGTACATTATATGGAAAAAATCAAAGAAAGTGGTGCTAAATGGATTTTTGAATCCAATAGTTTTTTCAAATTTGATAATGATGTAAAATATGAAATTGTAAACAAAATCAATGCTTCTGGTGATAGTGCCATGGTATTATTTTCAAGTGGTAGTACTGGAAAGCCAAAGGCTATAGTGCATAGCTTGAACATGTTGCTTAAAAGTTATATGGAAAAAAAATTACGCTCTATTAATATGTTGCTTTTTTTGATGTTTGATCATATAGGTGGAATTAACACCTTGTTTAATGTGCTAGCTACTGCTTCTTGTGGAGTTATTGTTGAAGAAAGAAAAAATATGAAGTCTATAGCAAAGGCTATAGAGAAATATAAGATTTCTATTTTGCCAGCTAGTCCTAGTTTTTTAAATTTATTTTTAATGAGTGGGGTTTATTTAGAGTATGATCTAAGTTCTCTTAAATTTATTACTTATGGAACTGAAAAAATGCCAGATACTTTACTTGAGAAATTGAGGAATGTTTTTTCCAATGTAAGATTTCATCAAACTTTTGGAACTAGTGAGATTGGTATTACTCAAACTTCCACTTATAATGATTTTATCAGATTGGAAAATGTTGATTATAAGATTGTTGATAACGAGCTTTATATAAAGAGTGAAACTCAAAGTTTAGGCTATTTGAACTCTGATAATTCTTCTTTTGGAAATGATGGTTACTTTGCTACTGGTGATTTAGTAGAGACTTGTATGTATAATGGCAAGGAGTATATTAAAATTATTGGTAGAAATAAAGAAATGATAAATGTAGGTGGTGAAAAAGTTTTACCTAGTGAAGTTGAAGAAGTTATTTTAAAGTTACCGTATGTTAAAGATTGCCTTATTTTTGGGGAAAGCAATGCTATTACTGGACAAAGTGTTAGTCTGAAAGTAGTTTTAGATTTAAAGGAAATAGGTATTGAAAAAATTTCTAATATTGAATTAAAGAAAAAGATTAGAAGTTATTGTAAAGATAAATTGGCTTTATATAAAATTCCAAGTAAGGTTGAAATTGTAGAATACTTAGAAATTAGTGAAAGATTCAAAAAGATAAGAAGTAAAGGCAAATAAACCTAAAATTAAGAATTTACTATTTTAGATAAATGACTTGAAAATAATTTTTGTAATTATGAAACATATTTATACTTAGAACTCTTTTAATAAGTTTGTATTATAAGCAAATAGGATATGTTTGATTAATATGAAATAACAAGAAATTAAGAGATTGATTATATATTACAATTATAGGAATATTAAGTAGATGAAGAAAAAATTAATTATTATAGGGATTGGAGAAACTGCAAAATTAGCTTATGAATATTTTATGTATGATTCAAACTATGAGCCATATGCGTTTTCTGTTAATAGAAAATATAGAAATATAGATTTTTTATATGAAATTCCTGTTGTTGATATGGAAGATTTGGAGCAAAAATATCCAATAAATGAATATGAGGTTTTTGTGGCTATAGGCAGTGGCCAGTTAAACACAGAGCGAGAAAAAATTTATAAATATATTAAATCTTTGGGTTTTAAATTGGCAAGTTATATTTCTTCTAAGTCTTTTATTTGGCAAAATGTTGAGATTGGTGAAAATTGTTTTATAATGGAAAATGTGACTATCCAGCCATTTGCAAAACTTGGTAATAATGTCGTTATGTTTGCTGGTTCTTTAGTAGCACATAGCAGTAATATTTGTGATAACTGTTTTATTAGTTCAGGTTCTGTTGTTTCTGGATTTTGTCATATAGGATTTAATACATTTTTGGGTGCAAATTCTACTATATCAGATAATGTCAATATAGGAAATTTTAACTATATTGGAATGGGTTCTGTTATACATAGAAATACCGAAGATAATAAATTATATTATATTGATAAAATTACTAAAAAATCTAGTCTATCTGCTGTACAAGTGTATATAACTGAGGAAGAAAATGAAAATCAAAAAATACAATTTTAATCTAA